>JAVVTM010000001.1:0-32410 GCA_036653655.1 Clostridia bacterium
CAATCGCTAAGGAAATTGGCATTTTGCGTGATGGCGATAAGGTTATGCTTGGCGCAGATATTGACAAATTGAGCGATGAAGAATTTGCAAAAATAATTGAAGAATACAGCGTATTTGCAAGGGTAAGCCCCGAAAATAAAGTTAGAATTGTTAAAGCTTACCAAAGTTTTGGCAAGATTGTCGCAATGACTGGCGATGGCGTTAACGACGCTCCATCAATTAAAGAAGCAGATATTGGCATTGGTATGGGCATTACTGGCACAGATGTGTCTAAAGGCGCAGCAGATATGATACTTGCCGATGACAACTTTGCAACCATTATTGGCGCTGTTGAAGAAGGTAGAAAAATTTTCTCTAACATAAAAAAAGCAATTCAATTTTTGCTTTCTGCCAATATCGCCGAAGTTTTGTGTTTGTTTATCGCAACAATTTTCTTGGATATTAAATTTTTAACTCCTGTTATGATACTTTGGGTTAACTTGGTTACAGATAGCTTGCCTGCTCTTGCGTTAGGTATGGAAAAGGCAGAAAACGATGTTATGCAATATCCACCACGAAAGTCCAACACAAGCTTGTTTGCAGGCAAAATGGGCGTTGATATCTTTATTCAAGGCGTAATGCAAACCATACTTGTAATGATGTCTTTCTGCATTGGTAGCTATGTTTTACCTGATGGCGTTAATAACCACGCTGTTGCAATGACTATGGCATTTGTAAGCCTTTGCTTAATTCAACTTTTCCACAGTTACAACTTGCGTTCTCAAACAAACTCTTTATTTGGCAAAAAAATGTTTAACAATAAATGGCTAAATATTAGTTTCATTATTGGCGTAGTGCTAATTGCATCTGTTGTGTTAATTCCTCCATTCCGTACATTATTTGACACCGCCGCTCTTTCTTGGTATGAATGGTTAATTAGCGTTGGCATTGCATTTATGATAGTACCTTTTGTAGAACTTCAAAAAATTATTGAAAAACATATTGCAAAACAAAAAGCTAAAGCAACTGTTTCCGCAGAAAAATAATTTAACAAGTTTAAAATATAAAGCAAAAGATGTTAAAGTATTTAAAATGATAATGTAGCAAAATAAAATACCACTTGGGTTTAACCTAAGTGGTATTATTTTTTAAATATTATTAAGTGTATTGATTTTTAAATATTATAAGTATACTGCTTTTTAAAAAGATAAGAAATTGTGTTTAGGCGAAGAAGGCGAACTAAGCGAGCGACAGGAGCATATTTTGCATATGTAACTTAGCGAGCTTGTGAAGCATTCTAAAGCATAAACCGATTTATTATCTTTTTAAACGAAGACGGCGTATGTATGGTGGCAAATCTTTATCATCCAATTCTAACCTACTACCTTGTCCACGATTAATGGTGTTTTCTTCTTCAAAAGCTTCGTCAAAAGTTTGCGTTTCATCATCTTTTGATGCAGAATTATATCTATCTTCGGCAGAACTATACCTATTGTCGTATGATTGAGATGGCTCGTACTTTTGCGCAGAGTCATATTGTTTTTGAGCGTCATATTTTGATGCGTTTGATGCGTAAGAATTGTTTTCTTGATTATTAGCGGTTTGTTGCGCTTTATTTTCATATAGTGATGGCTTAACTTCCTCTTTTGGTTGAACTTTTGGTTGCTCATCACGCTTGCTGTAAGCGCCATTTTTGCCACAAAAACCTGTTGCAATTAATGTTACAATAACTTTATCTTGAAGCGACTCGTCAATGCCAGCGCCAAAAATGATGTTTGCCTCTGGGTCAACCACTTCTTGCACTAATTGGCAAGCCATATTGATTTCATCAAGGGGTAAATCTAATCCGCCCATAATGTTTAAAATAACGCCTGTTGCGCCCTCTATATTAGTTTCTAGTAGTGGGCTGGAAACGGCTTGTTTGACAGCGGTAATAGTTTTATCTTCGCCCGTGCCTTCGCCAACGCCCATATGAGCTAAGCCAGTGCCCTTCATAATAGAACGCACATCAGCAAAATCAAGGTTGATTAAAGCAGGGGTAACAATTAAATCGCTAATGCCCTGAATACCTTTGCGAAGCACTTCATCTGCCTCGTAAAAAGCCTTAACAATTGGGCAACCCTTAGGCACAACTTGCAAAAGTTTGTCGTTAGGAATAACCAAAAGAGTATCAACAAACTCCCTCAATTTTTCAATGCCCCTTTCGGCGTTCATCATACGCTTTTTGCCCTCAAACATAAAAGGTTTGGTAACAACAGCTATGGTCAAAATGCCAAGTTCTTTTGACAAACTTGCAATAATAGGCGCAGCTCCAGTGCCAGTGCCACCGCCCATACCACAAGTGATAAATAACATATCAACGTCTTTTAAAATTTCTTTCAAGCTTTCTCTGCTTTCTTCTGCCGCCTTTTCGCCAACCATAGGTTCTGCGCCTGCGCCCAACCCTTTGGTCAATTTTTCGCCAATTTGAATGGTAACTGGGGCTTTAGATAGCAATAATGCTTGTTTATCTGTATTAACGGCGATAAAATCGGCGCTACTGATGCCAGAATCAATCATACGGTTAACAGCGTTGTTACCACCGCCACCAACACCTATAACTAAAATTTTAGCAACTGCGCAATTTTTTGCGTCCGCACCATATCCTGCAGAAAATTCCATAGTTTAAATCCTCCTAAACTTATCTAATATATTTTGAAAAAAGCTTGCGCCCTTTGTTTGTTTTTTACAAACGACTTCTAACAACCCAACAATAGAACTCATGCTTTCCTTTTCAAATTTTAAAACGCTTGGGCAAATGGTTTCTACCTTGCGTTTTAGGTATTTGCTTAATTGGTTTTCGATACCTCTTATTTTTGCAATGCCACCGCCAGTTAAATAAATTGCGGTGTTTTTTGGGCATTTGTACGAGAAATCATCAAGCGAAAAATTAATCATATTTGCAATATCTTCTACTCTTGCGCACGCAATATCGTTAACTTCTTGAGCGCCAACCATAGTTACGCCATTTTTTGTTGAAAACGAAAACTTTTCGGCGCTTGGTTCGCTATTTAAATTAACCCTATCTTTAAGTGAAAGCGCATCGTTATAGCCAATGTTAAGTAAAACGCACAAATCGGCAACAATATGCCCGCCTCCCACCGAAAACGACCTTAATGCAATTAAGCCATCGCCACGGATTAACATAACAGAAGAAGTTAAAAAGCCAACATCGCACAAAATTATAAATTTATCACGCTGACCCTCGTTAAAAAGCGAAACTGCCTCTGCCCAATTTGCCGAAATAAACTCAACTTCGTTAATATTTAAATCGTTAAAAATGGAAGTAAACAAGCTAATGAACGATTTTTCGCACAACATATATGATACAAAACAACTCAGCTTGGTAGCTATCCTGCCCACCGGTTCAACAACACGAACTTTGTTATCTAAAAAGTAAGAAATTGCCGAACAATTAATGCACGAATAATTTTTATCGCCAGCAAAATTGTTGCCTTTTTCGTACAAATAATTGATGTCTTTTTGCGTTATTTTTTTAGCGCTTTTGTACTGCTCAAAAACCTCTTTAGAAACCACCTTGCAAAACTCGCCCGGGACGCCTAAATAGATTTTTTTGATTTTAAAATTATCAACCGAACGCAACATAGTTTGAATGCATTTAGAAACGGCTTTTTTAAGGTTTTCGGGTTCTAACCATTCGCCATTAGAAAAGCCAGCATAGTCTGCAAAGCCCATACTAACCACATTTAAAGTATCGTTATCGTTTTTGTTGCCAATAAAAGATTGAATTTTGCAAGACCCAATATCGAGAACAACAAAATAATCTTTATTTTTCATAGTACACCATATTTATATTATAATATATATAAAATGAATAGTCAACGATAAATTAAATTGTTATATTATTTTGTTGCATATTGTTTTAAGGGGTAATTTTAGGTTTTTCAAGCGAATATTCCCACCCAAGAGTTGTAGGATTTAAAAAACCTGTTCTTTTTTGAATATCAGATAATTCAGCCGAATTAAAAATAGAATAACAGCCCTGAATTTGCATTAAAATGTCATTTTGTTTTATTAGGCTAAAAGTAATGCCACTATTGGTTTTTAGTAAAATATAGTGCTCGCCTTCAAAACTAATGCTATTGAAGAAAAAAGCAAAACGCTCCCTGCTTAAATCGTTAATTTGCGCGCACGCATCAAGCAAAATGCGCAAAGTTTGAAGTTGACCGTTACCGCTACCGCTCAAGGTAGTGCCCGGCAAATTGTTGATGGAAATTTCGTTTAGAGCCAATTCTTCGCCATTAAAAATTGCTACATTTTGTGGCGTTTCGGTGCATTTTATTATGTAAAAATCGCTATCAATGATTGCATATTGGTTGCTGTCTTTAATTTTAACAGCAACTACTGGCACTCTTTTTGTAATAAAAATTGTAATGCGGTTAGGGAAATGTTTTTCAATATTAAGCACCTTAACTTCTGGATTGCTAGCCTCGATGTTTTTTATTGTTTTGTTTTCGCTAACGGACAAAATATTTGTAGTTGTTTTGATTAAAGTATCTTTAACAATTTTTTGTTTGTCAAACTGCCAATCGCCCTCGTAACTATTTTGCACATCAATTTCTTTTACAGCAAAAACTGTAAAATTTAAAACCACAATAAGTGTAATTAATGCCAAAAAAGCAAACAAAATAACTAGTCTTTTATTCATTCATATTCCTTAAACAAAAATTTATTTGATTTTAAGCAAACAAATAATCAGTCTTTTAATCATTCATATTCATTAAACAAAAATTTATTTGACTTTACGCAAACAAATAATCAGTATTTTAATCTTAAGCAAACAAATAATCAGCATTTAATCTTACGCAAAAACTATTACAGCAAAACTGCCATTATTCTTTAATCCTTTTAATCTTAGCGCCAACATCTTGAAGTTGAATTTCTAAAGCCTCATAGCCACGGTCGATATGAAAAACATCATCAACAGTTGTAATGCCACGGGCAACTAACCCACACATAACCAATGACGCTCCGCCACGCAAATCAAACGCTTTAACTTCTGCGCCCTTAAGGTTTTGCACGCCTTGCACAATGCACGTCCTATCTTTAACCATAATATTTGCGCCAATTTTCATAAATTCTGGCACTTGTTTGTATCTCGTTTCAAAAATATTTTCCACAATAACCGAAGTGCCATCGGCAACAGTTTGCAACGCCATCATTTGCGCTTGCAAATCGGTGGGAAAACCTGGGTAGTACATTGTTTCAATATAATCAATACTTTTTAATCTTTCCTTTGCCTGTATATATATAATATCATTTTTATTATATATATTGCAAGCGGTTTTAGAAAGTTTTGCTATCAATGAGTGATTATGCTCGGGTATAGCGTTGCAAATTTGCAAATTGCACCCACACATTGCGCCTGCAAGCATATATGTACCCACAACAATTCTATCAGAAATTGGAGTGTGTTCAACGCCGTTTAATTTTTGCACGCCTTCAATAGCGATAACGCTACCGCCTGCGCCTTTAATTTTTGCGCCCATTTTGTTTAAAAACTCTTGCAAATCGACAATCTCGGGTTCTTTTGCAGGGTTGCGCAAAAGCGTTGTGCCCTTTAAACAAATGGCAGCCATCATCAAGTTTTCGGTTGCGCCCACACTTGGTTTTTCTAAAAATATATCTGCGCTTTTAGCGTTGGAGGAATCACAATAGATATAACCGCCCTCCTCAATAACCGAAATATTTAACTCCTTAAGCCCCTTTAAATGAATGTCAATTGGTCGCATACCAATGTCGCAACCACCGGGATAGGCAACTTTTGCCTTTTTAATTCGTGTTAAAATACTGCCCAACAAAAATATCGAACTGCGCAATTCGTGCGCCAAATCCGAAGGTATTTCTCCGTGCAAAATATTTGAAGAATCAATAGTTATCGTATCTTCTTCCTTTTTAACGCTACAACCTAAGCACTCCAAAATTTTTATCATATTATTGACATCGGTAATATTTGGACAATTATGTAAAACAACTTTTTTTTCTGTTAAAATACTGCCAGCTAATAAAGGTAGGACAGAATTTTTTGCGCCTTTAACCTTCAAACTGCCATCTAATTGCGTGCCACCCTCAATTTTAAATTTAGCCATTACTTTTACTCCTTTAGCAAATGCACACTATATATTATGGTTGGACAAAATATTGTGTGAATTGATGTAATTTAACTTAGCTATTTTTTCTAAAATGCCCACGCTTGCCATAAAAACAACTAGCGAACTTCCACCTGCGCTAATAAACGGTAACGGTAGCCCCGTTGGCGGGATAGAACCAGAAACAACTGCGATATTTAGCATAGTTTGTATGGCGATAATTGCAACAATACCCACGGCGCAATAGCAACCAAACCTGCTTTGACACTTTATTGCTATGCTAATGCCTCGCCAAATGATAATTAAAAACAGTAATAATGTAAAAATACAGCCAAACAAACCTAATTCTTCGCCAATAACCGAAAAAATAAAATCTGATTCGCTAAAGGGTAAAAACAAAAATTTTTGTCTGCTATTTAAATATCCAACGCCAAACAAACCACCCGAACCTAAAGCGTAATAGGATTGAATAAGTTGATACCCCTCCGCTTGAGGCGAAAGCCACGGATTTACAAACGCCATCATTCGTTTTATGCGGTAAGGTTCGGCAATAATTAAAATTGGCAAGGCGATTAACACGGGGATAATCAAGCATATTAAATATTTTTTGCGTGCGCCACCCACAATTAGCATTACAAAAGCCACCATTGCCACACAAACTGTAATTGACATATTTGGCTCGATAATTATTAAGCAACAAACAACGCCCACCGTTAAAATGCTAAATAAAAAACCCTTAAATTTTGTAACATCGCAAGTATCCAACACCTTAGCAAGCAAAAAAACCATAGCAAATTTTGCAATTTCTGAGGGTTGAATTGTGGTAATGCCAAGGTTTAGCCAACGCTTTGCGCCATAGTTTTCCACCCCAATTATCGGCGCAAAAACAAGCGCCAACAGCAACACGCTAACTATGTACAACGGCAAACTAATTTTTTTTAAAGCGTCCAAGCTTAAAAAACTTGTCGCCACAATAAAAATAATGCCCACGACAAACGACAATGTTTGCTTTTTAACATAAAAAAAGCTGTCGTTATAGTGTTGAAGCGCATTGTAATTGCTTGCGCTGTAAATCATAAAAATACCAAAAATTACCAACATTAATGTGGTAAAAATTAGCGTTTTATCTGCAATTATTGGTGTTTTATTTAACTTGTTCTCCATTCATTTCCTTTACCAAGCCAATAAAATAATCTCCTCTTTCTTCATAATTATTAAAACTATCAAAACTTGAGGTTGCAGGGCTAAATAAAACATTTTCCACTTCCAAACTTAACGAATAAAATACGGCGTCATAAATGTTTTCAAAAACCGATATAGCAAAACTTCTTTTTATTGGCACAACTTCGCTCAATTTTTGTTTGTTTGCGCCTACAAATAATATATGCGTTATGTTTGTCGGCATAGAATTAAAAAGAGTAAAATATGATAATCCTTTGTCATAACCACCCATAATCAAGCAAGTTTTACCCTGCATAACATTGATGGCAACTTCGGTAGAATGTACGTTTGTCGCCTTGCTATCATTAAAAAAGCGCTTGCCTGCGTAACACCCAAAATATTCAATGCGGTGGCGAGGAAAATGAAAATCTGCAATTAAACTTACAACAGTCTGCATATTAAATTTTTTAATTTTTGCAACAAGTAAGCACGCTAAAGCGTTACTCAAATTGTGCAAATAGCTAATGTTTAAATCACTTTTAGCGCAAATTAGTTCCACATTCAAGCCATCGTCAAAATAAACATTATCCCTCTCTATGTAGCATCCTTTAACGTGTTCTTTTGTAGAATAATAATAGGTTTGCGCCCTCAAATTTGTAACGCCCCTCAAAATCTCATCATCATAATTTAAAATTGCGTAATCGGCGCTTTTTTGCATTTCAAAAATGGATAGTTTTGTTTTAACATACTCTAAAAATGTTTTGTGCCGTTCCAAATGATCCGGGGTAATATTCAAACAAATGGCGATGTTTGGCGCAAATTTTTCGGTTGTTTCAAGCTGAAAACTGCTAACCTCTAAAATTACCGCATCTCGCTTTTTAACATCAAGCGCCATACTTGCAAAAGGCACGCCAATGTTGCCCAACGCATAAGAATTTACACCGCAAAAATTAAAAATGTGGTTAATTAACATTGTTGTTGTGGTTTTTCCATTTGTCCCCGTTATAGCGCAAATTTTTGCCTTGCAAAAGCGATACGCAAGCTCAATTTCGCCAATAATTTCAATTTTTAATTTTCTTGCTTCACACACAAGCAAATTGCTAATATTTATGCTGGGCGAAAGCACTAAAGTCGTAACATTTTTTAACGCTTCTCCAACGCTTTTGCCACTTCTATCCTCAACATTTAACGGGCAAACAATTTTATTATCATCAAAAATAGCAACTTCCAAATTTTCTTTTTGCAACAAATTTAAGCAAGCGTTTCCGCTTGCGCCCAAACCATAAACTAAATACATAAATCTCCTTATATTAAAAAAATTGTTTTAATTTTTGCAAGTTTATAAACTTAAAATACCCACTAAACCAGCTAAAATGGTAATAATAATATAAAACGCCACAATTTTTGTTTCCTTGTAGCCACAAAGTTCTAAATGATGATGAAGTGGCGCCATTTTAAAAACTCTTTTGTGTGTAATTTTAAAAAATGCAACTTGCACTATTACAGATATGCAAGATACCACATACATTATGCCAACAATCAAAACAATAAAAGGCTGTTTGCAAAAAACGCAAATGCACGCAACAGCGCCTCCAATTGCAAGCGAGCCGGTATCGCCCATAAAAACTTTTGCCGGGTAGCTATTTAGCCACAAAAAAGCTAAAATGCCACCAATAAAAATGCCTGTAAATTTTAGCAAACTATCCAATTCTTTTGCAAGCAAAACATCGCCTAGTTGTTGCGCTTCAATTGTAAAAATTGTCAAAATAACAATCATAACAAACAAAAAAACGCCAGAAACTCCCCCTGCCAAGCCATCTAAGCCGTCGGTTAAATTAACTGCGTTAGTTGTGGCTAAAAATATAAACAAGCAAAATGGCACATACCAACCGCCCAAATTTATAACTTTATCACTAAATGGCAAATATATTTCACTGCCAATAAAAGCATTTTTATAGCAAAAAAAACTTATAATTAGCCCAATTCCAATTTGACCAATAAATTTTTGATAAGCCTTTAAGCCCTCGTTGTGGTGGCTTTTAATTTTAATATAATCGTCCAAAAAGCCAAGCAACCCAAAACTAACCATTGTAAAGCAAGCAATAATGCCAAATTTTTGCTTAAATCCGCAAAAAATTAACGCCAAAAGCAAGGTAGGAACTAAAAAAATTACTCCCCCAATAGTTGGCGTGCCTTCCTTGTCTTTGTGTGTTTCTACATAGCCCAAAATTGATTGCTTTGCGTTTAACTTTTTTAGCAATTTTAAAAAAAGTGGCGCGCAAAACATACAAACAAAAAAGGATAATAAAATTAAAATAATTACAGTAAAATTACTCACAATGCGCAGTTTTTCACTCCCTCATCTTGTAAAAGCGCCTTTAAACATTCCATATCGTTAAAAGGTATTTCTTTGCCGTTTTCAATAATACTTGTTTCTGCGCCTTTGCCAGCAATAACAACATAATCGCCTGTTTTTGCAATATTTATGGCATAGTTTATTGCGTCTTCTCTTTTTTCGCAAATTTTAACAACGCTTTTATTTTTAATGCCCAAAACAATTTCTTCAATAATTTTTATTGGTGTTTCGCCCCTAGAATTATCTTTTGTAACAATGATATAATCGCTAAATTTTTCTGCAATTTCGCCCATAATAACTCTTTTTTTTGCATCTCTATTGCCACCGCAACCAAACACGGTAATTAAATGTTTTGGCTTTAGCTTTTTAATTTCTTGCAACAATTTTTCCAAGCCGTCTGGCGTGTGCGCAAAATCGACAACATAATTAACACCGCAGTAATTTAGCGTGTTAAATCTGCCGGGCACTGCTTTAATAGTCTTTATCGCATCAGCAATTGCGCTTAAATTTAGCCCAATTTTTTTGCAAGCGATTGTTGCGCAAATAATGTTGTAAATGTTAAATCTTCCTTGCAAATTACTTTCTATTTTACAAATATCATCACACATATTAAACAAAAAACCAATGTTTTTGCTTGGCTCAATATCCATTGCAAAAGCGTTAGCCGGGTTGTCAATGCCGTATGTCAAAAAAGGTATTTGTATTTGTTTTGTAAGCTCACGCCCACAATCATCATCAACATTTAGTATTGCAAATTTTGTGTTGTGCTTGTTAAAAAAAGACATTTTAGTTTTTTTGTATTTTTCCATTGTGCCAAAAAAATCCAAATGATCTTGCGAAAAGTTTGTAAATATTGTCATATCGCTAACAATGCCTGCAACTTTGCTGTAATATATTGCGTGTGCGCTAACCTCCATAATAACCACCTCAACCCCGTTTAACTTCATTTTGTGCAACAATTCATACAGCGTTAAAGGGTCGGGCGTGGTCAAAACAGAGTTAGAGGAAATATCGTTAATTTCGTACTTAATTGTGCCAATCAAGCCTGTTTTAAATTTATTTATTTTTAAAATTTCGTTAATTAAATATGCCGTAGTAGATTTTCCGTTTGTGCCTACAACGCTAATAACTTTCATATTTTGCGTTGGGTTTTGATAAAAGTTTTTTGCAAGCAATGCCAAAACATATCTAGTATCGGCAACTCTAATTGTGGTAATGTCATCGTAACTTTTGAAAATTTTATCTTGCGTTACAATGCAACTTGCGCCATTTTCAATAGCTTCTAAAACAAAATCGTTTCCGTTATATTTGCCACCTTGCAAACACACAAAAACATCCCCTTTTTGCGCCTGTCTACTGTCGCAACAAATGTTGTTAATTTG
Organism: Clostridia bacterium; assembly: GCA_036653655.1. Classification (GTDB taxonomy): domain Bacteria; phylum Bacillota; class Clostridia; order Christensenellales; family UBA3700; genus JAVVTM01. The sequence continues at coordinate 11,028 of JAVVTM010000001.1, forward strand.
CTTATCCATAGCGCCGTTTATAAACAAAGTTTTAACTCCTAAAAACAAGTTTTCAAGTAACATAATAGCCTCCAAATAATACTAATTATTTTATTTATTTAGTTAATAGTCAATAGGCAATCAAAGTAAGCCAAAATGATACATTTTACTACAAAAAATTTTGCACAATTTTAGCTTTTTTCTTCTTAAAGTGTTACCAAAAAATGCTTATTCCATACGGAAAAACACTATTGTATTTTTATCAATTTGCGTATTAGGCGCAGGCACTTGGTACATTATTTTTCCATTTTCGCCACTAAATTCAAAATTTAACCCCACTTGTTTTAACAATTCTTTAGCTTCTAAATAGCTTTTATCCATCAAATCGGGCATTGCAACTTGCTCTTGATTTTGCGTCAATTTTGGCAAAATATTTTTGTAGGCAAAGATGTTTTTAAACACGTCTGCAACAAATGGCGCAGCAACAATACTGCCATAATAAACATATCCTTGCGGTTCATCTACGGTTAACAAAATTACATATTCTGGGTTGTCAACACTGCTAAAACCCAAAAACGAACTAACATATTTGCCTTGCGCAATATGCCCGTTTTCGTACTTTTGCGCAGTGCCAGTTTTGCCACCAATTGAGTAGCCGTTTACATATGCGTTTTTGCCACCGCCAGAGGTTACAACGCCCTCAAGATAACGCCTCAAATCATCGCTAGTTTTTTGGCTAATTATCTGTTTTTTAGCGCTTTCTTTTGCATTAAAAATAATTCTGCCATCTTTATCCAACACCTCTTTTACAATGTGCGGTTTTGGCAAAAAACCACCATTAATAGCGCCACTTACGGCGTTAACCAATTGTATTGGAGTAACCGCAATCGCTTGCCCAAACCCAATGCGCGCAATATCCACAGGCTTAACAATTTTTTCGTTTAGCATTATACCTTTTGCCTCGCCAAGTAAATCAACGCCAGTAATATTGCCTAGCCCGAATTTATTAAAATATTGATACATTTTTTTAACGCCAACTTTTGTCGCAATATCCATAAAAACGCAGTTGCAACTGTTTTTTATGCCTTCCTCAAATGTTTGCGTGCCGTGCCCAATAGTTTTCCAACATTTAATGCGTGTTCCATCAATCATACGATAGCCGGGGCAGTAAAAACGGTGGTTGCTGTCAAAAGCTTGCTCCTCCATTCCTATTGCAGAAGTTAAAATTTTAAAGGTAGAACCGGGCTCGTAGGCATTAGAAATCATTCCATTTTTTGACATAGTAAAAAGCTCGCCAACATTTTCTCTTGGGATATTGTTTAAATCAAACGACGGCGCTTGCGCCATTGCTAAAATCTCGCCATTTTTTGGGTTCATAATTAAACATTCAGCGCCCTTAGCTTTGTATTTGTTGCACACTTCTACAACACACTTTTCTGCAAAAGATTGTATGTAATAATCAATTGTCAAACTAACATTTTGCCCCTCAATGCTAGGCAAATATTTTGTGGTTTTTCCTTCCAATTCTCTGCCAATCAAATCGGTTTCGGTTAAAATTTTTCCGTTACTTCCCTCTAAAAATTTGTTGTACTGCTTTTCTATTCCGCACTGTCCAAAACCATCAACATCAGTAAAACCAAGCACTTGCGTTAAAAAATTGCCATAAGGATAAACTCTTTTAAAGTCCTCCGCAAAATAAACACCGCTATAATCTTTGTTGCAAATTTCTATCAATTGCGTTTTAGTTAAATGCTTTGCAACAGTAATTTCCGAAACGCCTTTCCGCTTAATTTTTGCAAGCAATGCGTTGTAATCTAAACCACAAACTTTGCTTATAGTTTGCGCAACATTTTCGTGTTGTTTTAACGCAATCGGGCGCACAAATATGGTATAAGTTGTTGTACAATCCGCCAAAACAACGCCATTGCAATCTAAGATATTTCCTCGCTCGGCAATTAGTGGCAAATCTCGCACCCACTGGCTGGTAGCTTTAATTTGTAGTTCTTTTGAGGAGAAAACTTGAATATATATTAGTTTACCCACTAAAGCGCAAAAAATAAAAGTTATCAGCAAAAAAAATGCTAATAACTTTTTTCTAATTTCATATTGAGTTGTTTTCAATCTTACACTCCTTATTTTGTTTACAAATTTTGTTTACAATCTTTTTGATAATTTCCGTTTGCAAGCGCTAATTATTACTGCCGTTGCTTGTTGCTGTTTGGCTTTTTTGATATTATCAAAACCTATTAATTTGTAATTACTCTAAACTTTTTTTGTTTTCTGGAGTGTTTTTTTGCTTTCGCAATGTATTCTTATTAATCTAAATCTGCCTAATGTAAATTATTTAAATCTTTTTAATCTAATCTAAATTGCCTACATTAAAGCTGTTTAGCCCAAAAGATGTTCCAATTTATCACACATTTCATCAAACCAATTTGTAGATTTTTCTAGTGTGTTTTTTTCGGTAGGTACTGTAACAACTGGCACAACGCCACCGCCTGTAACTAAACTGCCCATTGCTTTTTCATCCATTTTTACAGGTGAAGATTGGTCAGCGCCTGCGTTAATATTTAGCCCGGTAAATGCGTTAATTATTAACATAGTTGCAATAGCGATAATAATAATTGCGTAAACTGCAATTAGCACTTTGCTTTTGTTTGACAACCCGCCCTTTGTGCTAGGTTTGTTTTTAACAACTGGCATTGCGTTTTGTGGCACATAAAAATCAAAATTGCCACCAACAGGGATAGAAGAATAATTTTTAAATTCTCTCCTTTCTTCTGGGTAGTAATTTTGCCTATTTTCTCTTTGTTGAGGAGCGGCGTAAGGGTTTTGTTGTGCGTGTGAAGGGCGTTCCATCTGTTCTCTATTTCTAGAAACTTCCCTTTCTCTTGTATACATATCATCTCTTGTTTCACGATTGTTGTGCAAAACACGCTCAAAACGAGGTTCTCTATTTTCAAAACGAGGAGCGTCTTCGTAATATTCTTTACGATAATTTTTTGGCGCAGAATTAAGTTTATTCCACAATTCCTCTTTAGAATAATCCTCAGTATTTGCCCTATTTACAGTTTGTTCAACTTCTTTTCTTAATTTTAACATATTCATTTCTCCTTCATCTTATGACACATTGTCATATTTTTTCTGCCACTCGTAATTTGGCGCTTGCCGACCTGCTGTTGTTTTTTAGTTCTTCTTCACAAGGTATTATCGGCTTTTTTGTTATGTTTTTTACAATTTGCTTTTTATTACAATTGCAAATTGGTTGTTGCGGAGGACATATACAACTTTTTTCTAAGTAAGCAAATGTTTGTTTAACTATCCTATCTTCTAATGAGTGAAAAGTGATTATACAAATTCTTCCACCCTTGTTCATTCTATTTGCTAATTGTTCAATAACGGTGTCCAACCCCGTCAATTCTTTATTAACTTCAATCCTTATCGCTTGGAAGGTACGCTTGCAAGGGTTTCCATTTTTCCACCTCAATTGTGGAGGAAAACTAAGTTCAACAATTTTTGCAAGCTCTCCCGTTGTTCTAATTGACATTTTATCTCTTGCCTTAACGATGTTGTAAGCAATCTTTCTTGAAAGCCTTTCTTCGCCGTATTGGTAAATCAAATTTGCCAAATCAATTTCATTGTATTCATTTACAACATTAAACGCTGTTAGATATTGGGTTTGATCCATTCGCATATCAAGTAAAGCATCACCATTATAACTGAATCCTCTGTCTTCGTTGTCAATTTGGTAAGAAGAAACTCCTAAATCCAAAAGGACGCCATCGATTTTATCTATATGTAATTTGTCAAGTTGCTCAATAATGTTTTTGAAATCATCGTGAACATATTCAACAACCCCGCCAAATTCTTCTAGCCTTTTTTTTGCTATTTCAATTGCCTCGGTATCCTTATCCACCGCAATCAATTTGCCCGTAGTCAACCTTTTTGCAATTTGATAACTGTGTCCGCCACCACCAAGAGTGCCATCAACATAAATACCATCTTTTTTAATGTTCAAATTTTCTATGCATTCTTCCAACATAACTGGCGTATGTTTAAATTCCATATTATACCCCGTACTTTGCAAGAGATGCCATAGTTTCCTCGTAAGACATTTCTTGAGCTTCAGCAAGTTCTTTAGCCCAAACTTCTATATATCTGCCTGCGCCTTTAAAAACAACATCTTTTTCCATATGCGCATATTCTCTAAAATCAGCAGGAAAAGTAAATCTACCTTGGTTATCTTCTTCAATTTCAATAAAAGAACTAAGCAAGCTAGTAACAGCTTTTTGCGCTTCTAAATCAGATTGAGGGATATTTTGCAACTTAGCCTTCAAGCCTTCAATATAATCTTCGGCGTAAATATGCAAGCAATTATTTCTACCTTTTGCAATATAAGGAGTGCCAACAACTTCTACTCTTTGTTTTGCTGGTATTCTTGTTCTGTTTTTTTGGTCTAATTGATGGTTATAAGCACCTATAAACATATTTATCTCCTTAGTAATTATATAATATCACAGTTTTTGACCACTTGCAACCACTTTTTTAAAATTTATTGATTTTTTTTGAAAATATTTTCAACATTTGCATAAAATTATTCTCCTATATATTAATAATTATAAGTATATATACTTTATCATAACCAAATTATAACAATGTCGCAAAAAAATAAAGTGGTTGTTAATCCCTAAGATTTATAAAATTTAACTAAAATTTAACATTAATTAAAAAATAAAAACAAAATTGCACAAAAAAAGTGAGAACGAATTTCGTTTTCACTTAATATTAATACTATTAACCTAATAATATTGTTAGCTTATTTTTGTTGTCTATCTTGTTTGGGTTATTTAGTTATGTTTGTTGTTTAGCTTGCTTCGGTTATTTAGTTATTTTTGTTGTTTAACTTGCTTTGGTCTTTAAAAAATTTCTGTTAGCTTATTATTTACCATATCACAAGAAGTTAAGTAATATTTTATCCCTTTTTTGTCAACAACAGATATCGCTCGGCTTTCCTTGCCGTGTAAATGCCCGTAAACAACTTTATCCACCTTAAATTCATCAATAATGTTTGTAAATTCACTATCCGCCAATTTAACATCAAACGGAGGAAAATGTGTCATTAAAACAACTTTGTCTTCTGCTTGTCTAACTTTTTGCATTGAATCAAGGGATAATCTCAACCTAATAAGTTCTCTATTATAAATTTTTATATCGTTTTCCTCACTGCCATTTGTAGGGATTGTCCAACCACGAGTGCCACAAATCAAAAAATTGTCAAAACGCACAAAATTATTTTGTAATGCAAAAATACCCTCAGGCAAAATTTCACACACCTTGCTATAAGAACTCCACCAATAATCGTGATTGCCTTTAATAATAACTTTTTTGCCCTTTAAACTAGCAATTTGCGCTAAATCATCCACAACTTGTGGCAAATGCATCGCCCACGAAATATCCCCCGCTATCAAAACAACGTCATCTTCCGCAACCTTATTTTGCCAATCGGTTTTAATTTCCTGCCAATAATTTTCCCAATTTCCACCAAAAATATCCATTGGTTTGTTTGTACTATTAGATAAATGCAAATCACTAATCGCTAAAATTTTCATATCTACCTCACAAATATAATACCACAATTTTGCCGTACAAGCAAACACTTATATCTTAACAACAACTAAATAAAATACAAAAGGGGTAACCAAACGGCTACCCAATTATGTAAATTTACATTTTTTAAAAAATTTAAGTTTAAACTTAATAAATATCATTATGCTAATTCATTTTGCACAGCAACTTTGTTATGCGCCTTTTACGCAAAAATAAACTTTTAACTTTGCGCCACAAACACTCTTTATCTTTTTGCATAGCAATTTATTTTAACTTGCGCATAGCAAACGCTCTTTAACTTGCGCATAGCATACATTTTTTAACTTTAGTAAAAACATTGCTTAAGCTTTAAGTTTGGCAAATTTTTGATACGCAATAATATCAAAAGCCAAGTATTATTGTTTTATTTAGGCGCAAAACAAACTTAGCCTATTATTATTTAAGTTAATTTGCCCACTTAACCCTTAGGTTTTTAACAATTTAGTTAATTTGCTTAAGTTTTAAGTCTAGCAAATTACTGCCCACAACCAACTTTGTTTGCCTTATCTTTGCATGTTGTTGGGTACAATGGCAAATCAAAAATACCATCACAGATTTCTTCAGTATATTCTTGACAAGGTGGAATAAATCCATATCCATATGTAGGAATTAACAACTGAACATCCATAACAACTCTAATAACAATTGTTACACAAGCCGAAACTGCAAATGTAGTGCCAGTAACCAATTGACCTTCTGGGCAAACAACACTGCTGATTGCTTCAATTTCGTAACTCAAAATTGACGCTGTTGGCACACAAAGCACCACATCTTTAGGAATAACTAAATTTGCAACGCCAATACCTTTTGTTCCGTGCGCATCTTCAACTACAACTTCAAGTGGGATAACAACATTGCAAGCAACCCTTGACAAATCACTGTCTGCAAGTGGAATAACTTTTAAATCGCTAACAGGAGCGCTAGGATACAAGTTTTTCGCGCTGACAAAACTTAGTGGATTAACAAGTCCTGCTGGGGTAATGTTGGTAACAACAATATTAACTCCTGATAAAGTTTCTTGCTTAATGCAAGCGTCAAAAACTTTTTTTGTAGTAATGCTAACCTTTTCAACACAACCTAATTGGTTTTGATTTAAAGGGCCGGGCATATTTTCACATTTTGTACTATTTGTAAAAGACATCTTTTTACCTCCTTTAATTTTGGTTTATACGACCATACAATAATATATGATTGATGTTAAAATAAAGTGTAAAAAAAATAGATGCAAATTGCACCTATTGGTTAATCATTTATAAAGTTGTTTGTTATTAAAATTAAGAAATTATTATGCCACTGCTTAGCTTTTAAACAATGTAATACTTTCATCTGCCACAAAGTATCTCGCACTTTTAATAATACAATACTTTTACAAATCGCAACAATTTACAAATTGCAAAGTTGTTTGTTATTATATCTTATTAAGACTATAATCATCATAAACTTGGCAAAAACTATTCTCAATTAGCTTGGTTTACATAGATATCTATGAAATATAGCTTAATTTATAACACTTTTGACATATTTTATTTAATTTTTTGCGTTTTTTTGTTTTTAATGTTTTTGCACTTAAGGCTTTATATTGCGTAACTTTTGTGCATATCGCTATTGTATTATTGTTTTGCACATATCTCTATTGTGTTATTATTTTTACGCTTTCCGCTGTATATCTTTTGATGTTTTGTGCTTATGCGTTCTAATCTTTTGCGTTATATGCGTTCTAATCTTTTGCGTTATTTTCACTTAAAACTTGTTGCAATCTTTCATCAACAGCCTCTATACCCGTTTTGTTTGTGCTTGATACCACCAATATATTGCCTTTGCCAGTAGCTAATTTTGTTGCAATTTCGGCAACTCGTTTGGTAATTTGCACCTTACTTAATTTGTCAGCTTTTGTTGCAATTATTGTAAATGGAATACTATAAAAATACAAATAATTAAGCATTATCATATCATCGGCAGTAGGCTCATGGCGAATATCAACCAAAAAAAACACATTAATTAATTTTGTTGAATGTTCAAAATAACCTTGAATTAATTTGCCCCAACTTTCTTTTGTTTTGTCATTAACTTTTGCAAAACCATACCCGGGCAAGTCAACCAAAACAAACTCTTTGTTGTTCATTTCAAAATAGTTAATAAGTTTTGTTTTACCGGGAGTGCCGGAAGTTTTAGCCAGTTTACCATTGTTTGTAATAAAGTTAATAAATGTTGATTTTCCAACATTAGATTTGCCTGCAATTGCTATTTCTGGCATTCCATAATCTGGACATTGCTTGTAATCGGCAACAGATATTAAAAATTTTGCGCTTTTAATTTTCATTTTTACCCCAATATTGCGTTTTCAAAAACGCTCTTTATGTTGGCAACACTAATAATCTTAAAATCGTTTAATATCCTTTTAGGTATATTATCCAAATCTTTAACATTATCTTTTGGAATAATCAAATTTTTTATCCCAATACGGTGCGCCGCAAGCATTTTTTCTTTTAACCCACCAATAGCAAGCACATTACCACGCAAGGTAATTTCTCCTGTCATTGCCACGTTTTTGTTAACTTTTTTACCACTTAAAGCAGATAGCATTGCCGTAGCAAGCGTTATACCCGCTGAAGGTCCATCTTTTGGCGTTGCGCCATCTGGCACATGCACATGAATATCATTTTTTTCAAAATCAAATTTGTCACTACCTAAATCGGTTGCATTTGCTTTTAAATAGGATAATGCGGTTGTAGCTGACTCTTTCATCACATCGCCAAGTTGCCCCGTTAAAATCAATTTGCCTGCGCCAGCCATTGCGCTAACTTCGATTGTTAAGGTTTCGCCTCCCACTCTTGTCCAAGCTAAACCCGTTGCTGTGCCAACTTCGTTTTCGGTTGTGGCGTTATTGATTGAATAAATGCGTTTGCCAATAAATTTGCTGAGATTTTTTGTATTTACAACAATTTTAGCGCAATCTTCTGCATTAAGATTTTTTGTAATTACAACAATTTTAGCGCAATCTTCCGCATTTTGTAAAGTCTTAGTTTTGCAATTTTCAGTATTATCATTAACCAACTGCATAACGGCTTTGCGACAAATTTCTTTAACAAATCTTTCCAAATTTCTAACGCCTGCCTCACGAGTGTAAAAGGTAATTATCTCTTTAATTGCGCCCTCTTTAATTTCAATTTTGCCATCTAAATTGTGCTCCTTAATGGCTTTTGGCACAAGATGTTTTAAAGCAATACTAAGTTTTTCATCCTCAGTATATCCACTCATTTCAATAACTTCCATACGGTCTAACAACGGCGCAGGGATAGTTTCGGTGCTATTTGAAGTTGCTACAAACATAACTTTTGACAAGTCGAAGGCTTCCTCCAAATAATTATCTCTAAAGTTGCAATTTTGCGCTGGGTCTAACACTTCTAGCAATGCGCTGGCTGGGTCGCCACGCAAACCTTTTGCCATTTTGTCAATTTCATCAAGCAAAAACAATGGATTTGAGGTGTTTGCCTCTTTAATATTTGACAAAATCCTACCGGGCATTGCGCCCAAATAAGTTTTACGGTGCCCTCTAATTTCACTTTCATCATCAACGCCACCAAGCACCATACGCACATATTTTTTGCCTAACGCATCGGCGATAGATTTAGCAATAGTTGTTTTGCCAACCCCGGGAGGGCCAGTTAAACACATAATTGGGGCATTTATAGTGTTGTTAGTGTAAATTTTAACCGCAATATACTCTAATATTCTTTCTTTAACTTTTTCTAGCCCAAAATGGTTACTGTCCAAAACATTTTTAATTTTTGGCAATTCTTTTACATCTTCGCTAAAATTTTGCCAAGGCAACTCTAAAATAAAATCGAGATAATTTTTTTCGATAGAAAGTTCTGGCGACATATTTGACATATTTGACATCTTTGATATTTCTCGTTTGATTTTATCCTTAATGTTTTGTGGCGCTTTTAATTGCTCCAATTTTTTATTATATAAATTTTCTTCGTTATCGCCCTCGCCAAGCTCATCTTTAATTGATTTTAGCTGTTCCTTAAGCACATATTCTTTTTGTGTTTTATTAATTTTTTGATTAATATTTTCGTAAATTTCATTAGTAATTTTATCAATATTGCTTTCATTTTTTAGCGCTAAAATAATTTTTTCAAGCAAAACAACAACATCTGACTCCTCCAAAAATTCTTGTTCGTTAACATTATTAAGCAAGCCTAAAGTAAGATTGATTTTTGTGCTAATTTCTGGCGCTTTTTTAATGATATTAAAAATTTCTTTAGGGTGTTTATGTGTTATAGAGGCATATTCATTTAAAGTTTCGTCCAAAATCCTAGCTGAAGCCTCCGCTTCTAAGCTGTCTTCAGATATGTAATATATTTCTTCATAATTAGCCAACAAATATGGCGTAACTTTTGTGTATTCAACAATTTTTGCACGGACAACACCCTCAATAACAATTTTCATATTATTGTTCGGCATAGTTGCAACCTGCTTCACATTGACAATTGTGCCAACATCATATAAGTCTTCTGTTGAAGGATTAAGCACATCAAATTTTTTTTGAGTAACAACAATTATTTTACTTTCATAATTTTCGATTGCAAGTTTTAAGGCTCTTTGAGATATTTCTCTGCCAACTTCTATGCTTGTGGCAATGTTTGGCATAATTGTTAAACCTCTTAACGCAATAACTGGTAAAATTTTCTCATTCATAAATTTCTCCTACAATTATTATACCTTTAAAGCTTGCTAAAAGCAACTTTATTAAAATGTTTATAGCAGTTTCTCAATATATTTAGTAACAAAACAAGATTAACAGTTTTATAATTTAGTTAATTAAAGATTAATAAGTTTTGTGGGTTTTACATAAAAAAACCTCTTAATTTAAGAGGTTTAATATTTTTTGATGTTTACTGTTTATTAAAGCATTTATATCTTTCTAAAACATTTTTGCTGTTTACTGTTTATTAAAGCTTTTTTATCTTTCTAAAACATTTTTGCTGTTTTGTAACAACATTGCCAAAATTACATTTTGTTTGCGCACATATCACAAAAAAGTTAGCGATTAAGCAATTTTATCAACCTTTTCTTCCCTAATAATTGTTGGCGTGGTTTCGCCCTTAATTACAGCTTCGTTGATAACAACCTTAACAATGGTTTTATCTGTTGGGATATCAAACATCAATTCTAGCATAATTTTTTCTAAAATAGATTTTAATCCCCTTGCGCCAGTGTTTAAAGCCATAGCTTTTTTTGCAACTTCAAGCAGTGCTTCATTTGTAATTTCCAATTCAACGCCATCAAGTTTAAACAATGTTTGATATTGTTTAAGCAATGCATTTTTAGGTTCTGCCAAAATTTTAATTAAAGCGTTTTCATCAAGTGGATTTAGCCCAACAATAATTGGCATTCTGCCAACAAACTCTGGGATTAACCCAAATTTAATTAGGTCATCAGGCTTAATATCCCCTATCAAATCGGCAGATTTGCTGTTTAACTTTTCAACATTACTGCCAAAGCCTAGCGATGTTTTGTCTTTGCGTTTGTCAATAATCTTGTCTAGCCCAACAAAAGCGCCACCAAAAACAAACAAAATATTTGTAGTATCAATTTGAATACATTTTTCGTGAGGGTGTTTTCTTCCGCCCTCTGGTGGAACATTTGCAACAGTGCTTTCAATAATTTTTAGCAACGCTTGTTGCACGCCTTCGCCAGAAACATCACGGGTAATGCTCATATTTTCAGATTTTCTTGCGATTTTGTCAATTTCATCAATGTAAATAATGCCAAGCTGCGCCTTTTCAACATCATAATCGGCAGCTTGCAAAAGCTTTAGCAAAATATTTTCAACATCTTCGCCAACATAGCCAGCTTCAGTAAGCGTGGTAGCGTCTGCAACTGCAAAAGGAACGTTCAAGATGCTAGCCAAAGTTTTAGCAAGTAGCGTTTTGCCACTGCCTGTTGGGCCAAGCATTAAGACATTGCTTTTTTCTAATTGCACGTCTAAATCTTTATTGTGCGAATTGTTTACTCTTTTATAATGATTATATACAGCGACAGATAACACTTTTTTTGCATAATCTTGCCCAATGATGTAATCATCAAGTTTATCTTTAATTTCTTTTGGGGTTAACAACGTAAATTCTTGATTAGCTTTATTTTCTTCACGCTCATTTTTTAAAATATCGGTGCACAACTCAATGCAATCGTTACAAATGAAAATGCCATTAGGCCCTGCAACCATTCTTTCAACTGCATCTTCTGTCCTGCCACAAAAAGAACATAAAACTTCATTTTTATTATTATCTTGCTTGCTCATTAAAACTCCTATTTGCTGCGTTTAGAAAAAATCTTGTCAACAATGCCATACTCAAGGGCTTGTTCAGCGGATAAGTAACAATCTCTGTCAGTATCTTTTTGCACTTTTTCTAGCGGTTGATTGGTATTTTCTGCCAAAATTTTGTTCATTTTTGATTTTATTTTTAAAATTTGTTCAGCCTGAATTGCGATATCGCTTGCCTGACCTTGTGTTCCGCCTAAAGGTTGATGAATCATAACTTCACAATTAGGTAAAGCATATCTTTTGCCTTTTGTGCCAGAGCTTAATAAAAATGCGCCCATAGATGCAGCCATACCCACACAAATTGTAGAAACATCGCAAGAAATATAATTCATTGTGTCATAAATTGCCATGCCAGCAGTAACGCTACCGCCGGGGCTATTAATGTACAAACTAATATCTTTATCTGGCGCAGAGCCCTCCAAAAAAATTAGTTGCGCTACAATAATATCTGCTGTTTGGTCGTCAATTTCGCCCGTTAAAAAGACAATCCTATCTTCAAGCAAACGGCTATATATATCATATGACCTTTCGCCTCTATTTGTTTGTTCAACTACCATTGGTACTAAATTCATAAAAACACCTCCTAATAATTATATCAAAAATGTTTAAGATTATTCATTAAGCAAATTTATTGTTTTTCTTTAAAAATTCTAACAACTTATTTGTAACAATTTCGTTTTTAATATAAAGTATTTGCCTTTGTTCAGCCTCTTTTTTATAAGCGTCAAAATCTTTGTTAGCTTCTTTTGCAAAATCCTTTAATCTGTTATCAACTTCTTCATCGGTAACAGTAATTTTTTCTGCATCAATAATAGCTTCCATAACCAAACGCATTAAAACATTTTTCTTACCGCTATCTTGATATTTTGCTTGCAAATCTTCTCTTGAAGAATTGGTATATTTGTAATAATCTTCTGGTTTCATACCTTGATATTGCAAACGGTACTCAAATTCTTGAATCATATCTTCAATTTGCTCATCAATCATTGCCTTAGGAATATCAACTTTGCAGTTGTTGGCGATGGTTTCGATTAAATTGTTTTCCATTTCAGTGTCGGCTTGTTTTTGTTTTTGGCTAGTTAACTCATCTTTAATTGATTTTTGATAATCAGCTAAAGTTTCACAGCTAGAAACATCTTTTGCAAATTCATCATCAAGCTTTGGCAATTCTTTAACTTTGATTTCGTGCAATTTAACAGCAAAAATAGCCTCTTTGCCTGCCAAATCTTGTGCGCCATATTCGGTTGGGAAAGTAACTTTAACATCTTTTTCATCGTTAATGTTCATACCAACAACTTGTTCTTCAAAACCCGGGATAAACATGCCAGAACCAATTTCTAGGTTTTGTTTTTCTGCTGTACCGCCCTCAAATTTAACGCCATCAACAGCGCCAGAATAATCAATAACAGCCATATCGCCCTTTTGAACAGGCCTATCGCTAATATTTTCCCAAGCGCCAGCCTTTTCACGAGCTTGCTCAATAGCGTCATCAACTTCTTTTTTAGTAACTTTTACTGCGGTTTTTTTAATTTCTAAACCCTTGTAAGCGCCAAGTGTAACTTCTGGTTTTACAGGAACTGTCGCTGTAAACTTTAATGTTGTATCGGTTACTGCAATAATATCAATTTCTGGGCGCGCAACAGGAAAAACCTCAGTTTCTTTATCCAATGCGTCGGCATAATACTTTGGTAAAATAATATCAAAAGCATCTTCAAAAAATACAGATACGCCATACATTTTTTCAATAATGCTTCTAGGAACTTTGCCCTTTCTAAAACCTTCTATCGAAAATTTATGTTTAGATTTAAGATAAGCTTGGTCAATTGCATCTTTCCAATCTTGTTCGCTAACCTCAAATGTAAATTTTACTTCGTTCTTTTCTAAAACTTCTTTAATATAACTCATTTAGTTACCCTCCAAAATTTGTATAAATAATTTTAACATAATTAAATGGTTTTTGCAATGAAATTACATCATTATTAGAATATATTTGCATTTTATCATTTAATATTATATAATTCAATAGAGGTAAATTATGCCAAAAGATATTATAACATTAAATGCTTTGGTCGCTGAATTAAACTCCGCTTTAATTGGCAGTAAGATAGAAAAAATATATCAACCGCAAAAAGAGCAACTTTCTTTTTTGTTGCACAATGCGGGCAAAAAACAGTTGTTTTTTTCTTGTTCTAGCAACCCAACCATTCATATAAGCAGTGTAAAAAAGGAAAACCCAGCAAACCCACAAACTTTTTGTATGGTATTGCGCAAATATATTGGAAGTGGTATCATTCAAAATTTTAAACTTTTAAACAACGATAGGATTATTGATGTTTCCATTTCAGCTACAAACGAGATGATGGACATTACAACCTTCCATTTGATTATAGAAATTATGAGTAGGTTTAGCAACATCATATTAACCGATGAAAGCTACAAAATTAAAGAGGTTGTAAAGCCAATTGCCTTTGACAGCACCACAAAAAGGACATTACTTGCAGGCTTTAACTATCAATACCCACCGCTTACAAAAATCAGTATTTTTGAGCCAGAAAAAGTTTTAGAGTGCTTGCGCAGTTACGCAAATGTTAACAGCCAAACAGACAATATTAACGGCACTTCTAGTTGCGATAAAACTAATATTAACAGCGTTTCTAGTTGCGATAAAAATAACATTAACGGCATAAATAGTAAAGTAAATGTTGGCGATAAAACAACTACTAACAATATTCCTACTTGCGATAATGACAATATTAACGGCACTTCTAGTTGCGATAAAACTAATATTAACCTTGAATGTGGCGGAAATAATGATGATATTGCAACCTATATTTTAGCCAACATAAATGGTTTTGCGCCCGAAACTTTGCAAGTTTTGCTTAATGAAATTGGCGTTAACCCAAAAGATAGCGCTTTTGCGCAAGAATTTTTGAAAGTATTAGAAAAATACATTAATATTTTTAATTCGCCTGCTTTTGCGCCAAACTATGCGCGCAAAAAAAATGGTTACGATTTTTTTGCTGTTCCCTACTCAACAGATTGCGTAAAAACTAGCTCACTTTGCGAGGCAATGGACTATTGCTTTTTAAACTGCGAACAAAAAGTTGTTAATAATATTGGCGCTAAACAACTTTACAATGTTTTTAAAGCGTTTAAAGAAAAACAAGAAAAGAAACTAGCAAAATTTTGGCAAAAAATTAATGATTGCGAAAATGCGGAGCAAAATAAAATTTTTGGCGATTTAATTTTGTCAAATTATTACAAAATCAAGCCAACAGATAGGCAACTAATTACCGAAAATTATTACGATGAAAATAAAGAAATAAAAATTAGCTTAGATACAAATTTAACCGCAAATGAAAATGCGCAAAAATATTACAAAAAATACGCTAAACAAAAGCGCACAGTAACCGCCACAATGACACAGATTGCTGAAGTTGATAATTTGATTAACTATCTTTCGAGTATAGAGCCAAGCTTTGAATTGTGCCTAACGCCCTCTGCAATTAAAGATTTGGAGTTAGAATTAAGCAATATTGGCATTATTAAACTTTAAAAAACAAAAAAAATAATGCAAAAAGCTTCAGATTTTATTCGTTATAAAGTTGGTAATTTTACTATTTTAGTTGGTAAAAATAACATTCAAAACGACTTGCTAACTTTTAAAACAGCAAAAAATCTTGATATTTGGTGCCACACAAAAGACATTCACGGAAGCCATACAATAATCGTTGGCGAGGAAGAAATACCCGCAGAAATTATCAAAATTGCGTGCGAAATTGCCAGTTTTTATTCTAAAGGCAGGGATACTGACAAAATTGCAGTCGATTACACTTTTAAAAAATTTGTCAAAAAAAATCCTAACGGCAACGCTGGTATGGTTATTTACACCAACAACAAAACGCTGTATGTTAAGCCAAACAAAAATGAGCAATATTTGGTTTAAGGCAAATAAAATTAATTATATTTAGCTTAAAGCAAACAAAAACTTTATAATATTTAACTTAAAAAACTTTATAATATTTGACTTAAAAAAATTAATAATATTTGACTTAAAAAAACATATTATTAATAATTGAATTGCTAAGCGTTGCGCAAAATGTGCAAACTTAAATAAGAAAAGAGTAACTATTGCTACTCTTTTCTTTATGACCTTATTAAATTTATAAGCTTTTGGGTTAACAGCAAAATGAGTTTAGTGAAAACCAAACTCATTCCTTTTATAATATTAAATTTACAAATTTTTGGGTTAAAAGCAAAATGAGTTTAGCGCAATGCCAAACTCATTTCTTTTTTAATATTAATTTTTTATCCAACTTTTTGAGTGCATTTTACAATTGAGTGCATTTTGTAATAGCTACTCTTTTTTAAAATTTTATTTGTTTTTAGCAATACAATTATTCTACTATATCAAAAAAAGTTTCTTTTTCTTCATCATTTTTATCACGCTTGCCTGTGCCTACAAATTTTTCGGCAAGAACAAACAATTGATTAAGAATTATGCCCAAGAAAGTTACAATAGCAAGTGGAGAAATTGCGACAGAACCAATTTTTAATTCCATCTTTGCGGCGCTCATACCAATGCCAACAACAAGTATTATTGATACAATAAATGTGTTTTTAGGTTTAGCAAAATCAATTTTTTCCTCAACCAAAACTTTTAAGCCGTTAGCTGTAATCATACCAAAAAGCAATAAACTTGCGCCACCAACAACTGCGCCGGGGATAGTGCCAATTATGCCACCAAATTTGCTAAATACGCCTAAACATACAGCAAAAATGCCCGCAAGCAAAATATTGTTAGGATTGTAATTTTTTGTAATAGCCAAAACTGCAGTGTTTTCGCCATAAGTTGTGTTTGGAGGCCCTCCAAGCAAACCTGCAACAAATGTTGCAATGCCATCGCCGGTTAAAGTGCGATGTAAGCCCGGGTCTTTCATAAAATCTACGCCACAAACAACGCTGTTTGCGCTAATATCTCCAATATGTTCCATACAAGTTACAAGCGCAAGCGGAGCAAACATAAGTACAATTTCGGTATCCCACGCAAGGTATTTTAAAAAGCCAAACTCTGTGCTAGCGTTTTGGAAAATAATCCAAGGCGCATTGCTAACGCTACTAAAGCTAACCATACCGCAAGCAAGCGCAGTTACATAACCAACAATAATACCGCACAAAACCGGGATAGAACTAAAAAAGCCTTTAGTTAAAAGCGCAACTGCAATGATTGTGATAACAGTTAAGCAAACGATAAGCCAAGTTTTGCCCATTAATTCGGGATTGTTAGCGTATGTACCTTGAATGTTGCCACCCAAAACAACTGGCGCTAAATTTAAGCCGATAACCATAATAACTGGGCCAACAACGATTGGTGGAAACAATTTTTTAATTTTTTTAACGCCAATAACTTTAACAAGAAGCGCTACAAGCAAGTAAACAAGCCCTGCCATCATAATACCAACAGAAACTTTGCCCATTTGTTGTTGCCAAGCAACCGAGCCAATTTTGTAAACAAATTCCTCAGTAGTGCCAACGTGTTTGCCAATTGTCGCAATCAAAACAGGCACATAAGCAAAACTACTGCCCAAAAATACAGGCACTTTTCGTTTTGAAATGAAGTGGAACATAATTGTACCAACACCTGCGCAAAGCAAAGTAACAGAAACACTTAAGTTACAAAGCATTGGCACTAAAATTGTTGCGCCCATCATTGCAAACATATGTTGAATGCCGAGGATTGTACTTTTGCCAGCATTTAACATTTTTGACTTGTCAACTTTCATATAAATCTCCTCTGTAAATATATTTTATAAACATTTGTATTTAACTCGCATTAATCTTGATGTTTATATGTTTTATATTAATTTGTTTGTAATTTTTCAATTTTGTTTAAACAAATTGTTTGTAATTTTTTTACTTTATATATTGTAATTAATATTTTATAATTTTTTTGCCTATTATAATAATGTTTTTTACTTTTAACAAAACGCTTTATCTTTAATATTTACAAAACAATTAAATGTTATCATAAAGTAAAACGCTGTTTTCGGTATCAATGCCAAGCATATTAACGGCGACGGTTTCTGTAATTGCGGTTGGCAAATTTTTACCAACATAATCGGCACGGATTGGCAATTCTCTGTGTCCACGGTCAACCATAACGGCAAGTTGGATTGTTTTTGGCCTGCCCAACTGCATAATTGCATCAATCGCTGCGCGCACTGTACGCCCAGTAAACAAAACGTCATCAATTAAAATAACATTTTTGCCCACCACATCAAACGGAATATCTGTGCTGTTTAAAATTGGTTGCGGATTAATTAGCGTTAAATCATCACGATATAGTGTGATATTTAAGCTACCAACTTGCAAATGTACGTTGTAAGTTTGAAAAATTTTGTCCTCAATAATATTTGCAATAGGTACGCCTCTACGATGAATACCAATTAAAACAACATCTTCTGTGCCGTGATTATGTTCAATAATTTCGTGCGCAATCCTTGTTAACGCTCGTGTCATTGCCATTTCATCACAAATTTTTGCTTTAATTTGCATAATTACAACCTCCATAAAAAAAAGTTTTGTTGCGCAAACAAAACTACAATTAATAAACTAGTGTTTTGTTGGCATCACAGTACCAAATTTAAAAACTATAGCTATATTTTAACATAAAACTTACCTTCCGTAAACAGTTATTGCAAACTTTCCAAAACATTTTTAAAATAGTCTGGAAGTGGGGCTTCAAAAGTCATCACTTCGTTAGTTTTTGGATGAGTTAAAACCAATCTAAACGCATGCAAAAGTTGCCCGTTAAGCCCAAATTTATTGCTTCCGCCGTAAACGTCATCACCCACTATACTATGCCCAATAAACTTACTATGTACCCTAATTTGATGTGTTCTGCCCGTTTTTAGTTCAAATTGCATTAAAGTGTAGTTTTTGTAGCGCTTTAAAACGGTGTAAAGGGTTATTGCGGTTTTGCCACTGTCATCAACAGCCATTTTTTTGCGGTCTTTTTTGCACCTTGCAATAGCCTTATTAATAACGCCCTCATCAGCCTTAACCACACCATCAACAAGCGCAATATAAAAGCGTTTTGCTTGTTTTGTCGCAATTTGATTAGATAAGCTAACGTGCGCTAAATTTGTTTTTGCAACCACTAATAATCCGCTTGTATTTTTGTCAATTCGGTGCACAATGCCCGGCCTAATAACGCCGTTAATATCGCTTAAATTTTTTAAATGAAAAAGCAACGCATTAACTAAAGTGTTGTCGTACGAACCTTGCGCAGGGTGCACAACAAGCCCTTGTTGCTTGTTAATTACGGCAATATCATCATCTTCATAGACAATGTCAATAGGGATATTTGCAGGCGATAAATCCATTTCACGAGCGTCCTCAATGGTAACGCCAACGCTATCGCCAACTTTCATAACATAACCTGCTTTTTTGCTTTCGTTATTAACTAAAACTGCGCCTTTGCCTATTAATCCCTTAATTTGACTGCGAGTAACACCCTCAATATCTTCAATATTTTCAAAATTATCCAAAACAAAAACATCAAGCCTCAAACCTGATATTTCTGCAATAAAATTATATTTTTTCATTATATTTTTCCATTATATTATCCATTATGTTTTCCATATTTTCCATATTTTTATTATGTTTATTACTTTTAATTTGAAAATATTTTATTACTTTAACTTGCAAATGTTTTATTAACTTGATTTTTTATCCAATTTTCTTTTCTTTTTTAAAGAAATATCGCTTTCCTTAAATTCAAAAACAAGATAGACAATAAACATTAGCACTCCCACCAACAAAAAGATGTCGGCAACATTTCCTATGGCAAAATTAATGCCAAAAAATGTATCTAAAAACGCATAATCAATAAAATCTCTTACATATCCAAAAATAATACGGTCGTACAAATTGCCAAGCGCTCCGCCAAGACACATCAAAAGAGAATAACGAAACAGCTTGTTTGTATCTCGTTTGTAGCCTAAAAAGCCAATTATTACAATGCAAACAACAACAGTTAATGCAATTAAAAAAAGAGAATTTCCCTCAAATATGCCAAAAGTTGCGCCATAATTTTTAACATAAGTAAAGTTGTAAATGCCATCTAAAATAACCGCTGATTGGTTTGGCAAATCAACTAAATATTTGACGATAAATTCCTTAGAAATCAAATCGCCAAACAATATAAATGTAAAAAATAAAAGTTCTAAAATGGTTGCCATATTGCTAATTCCTCTTTTTATTTTCCAAATTTTTGCGTAAATCCATTGGCACTTGAATACTCATTCCTTCCGGCGTTAACAAAAATATACTGCCAGAAATACGGTGCATACTGCCACTTAAGCCATAAATTGCGCCACTCATAAAATCTAAAATACGCTGTGCGCTGTCATCGCTAATTTTTTGCAAATCAACAATAAGTGGTTGCCTACGCTTTAGCGTATCAATAAGCGATTGAACTTCGGCATAAGTTTGCGGATAAGAAATAATTACATTTGCAGGCACTTCATCAGTGTAAGGCGAATAGCTTTCCACATCTAATTTACTGCCTTTGCCCGTATGTCTAAATGATGAAAAAATGCTCCTTTTCTTTTTTAAAGGTTGAGCAAATTGCTCTTGATAAGGCTCTCTTTCTTGCCTTTCGCCGTAATCACGCGAAGTTTCTCTTGCGCCATATCTCGTGTCAAAATTGTTTTCGTAATCATCATATCTAGAAGCATTGCGAGGGGCAGAAACCCTTTCGCTATTATCAAAATTGTCATATTCATCATCGGCGTAGCCCCTTTTTATTGGTTCTCTATCGCCGTAATAATCTCTTTCATAGTTGTTGTAATTATCTTCATCAAATCTTGACATATTAGCTCCTTTCTCCAAAAATTGCTCTGCCTAAACGGATAATATTTGCGCCACCATATTTTATGGCTAATTTGTAATCATTGCTCATACCTGCTGAAAGAAACTGCATTTTGCAATTGGCAGAATTGATTTTTTTACAATTCTCAAAAACATCATGCAAATTTTTGTAATTATCTATTAACTCATTTTCTGGCATATCAACGGGGAAAACCGCCATTAAGCCCAAAATTTGTATGTTTGGATAATTTTCAATAAGTTTAATAAAGCTTGCAATATCTTCAACAAAAATACCGCCTTTACTTTCTTCTTTGCCAATATTAAGTTCTATTAAACAGTTGCAAATTATGTTGTTTTTTTTAGCGCACTTGTCAATTTCTTCTGCCAAACTTAGGCGGTCGAGAGAGTGAATAAGCTCTACCTTATCAATAATATATTTAACTTTGTTAGTTTGCAACCTGCCAATAAAATGCCATTTTCCTTTGCCTTTTTCATATTTATCCAAAAGCTCCTGCACCCTATTTTCGCCCAAAACATCAAGCAAATTGTT
>JAVVTM010000002.1:0-27297 GCA_036653655.1 Clostridia bacterium
AACACTGTTAACTTCTCTTTCAACAACGCCATCAACAATATCAACAAAAATTTCTGCCGTTGCGCTAACTCTTGCGCAATTTAGATGTCCGCCCACAGCGTTGCCATTAACGCCGGCAAAGTTTGCGTGCAAATGCAAATATTCAACGCCATCTTTTGTGGTTAAATTGCCAACTAATGATGTCATTTCCATTTCTTCATTATACTCATTTGCGTAATATTTTTTTTCCGCCACCTTAAATGCGCCAATTTTGACATAATCACATGCGCCAATGCCTGTAACGCTTGCCAATTTAATATGCTCCAATTTTGCCAATTCAAGCACTTTTTCAATAATATCTTCGCCAATTTCTAGGCGTAAAACAATTTTATTATTAAACCGTTTATACTGCATATGCCCACTCCTCTTTTACATATACATTAATTTTTGCGCTTACTACCGCCTTTAAATTTTCGGCGCTGTAAGGAAATATTTTGGTGTCAAATTTTATACCGCCATTTTTGGCTATCTGCAATAAAATGCTGCCATCATTAAAAGTTATGTAGGTTTTTTGTATTGTTTCATAATCGCCATTTGTGTTGTTTGTTTCTTTATATTCGTTAACTCTTTTTATAAATTCATCGTGAGGGTGTCCATAACTGTTATCTTTTCCTGCCATTACAACAACATATTCCACATCAACAAAATGCAAAAAAGCTTCAGTAGTACTGCCTTTACTGCCGTGATGCCCAGCTTTTAAAACATCGCAATCAATGCCTTCTGGGTGGTTTTTTAAAAAATATTCTTCAGTTATTGTGTTAGCGTCGCCCGTTAAAACAACTTTTCTACCGCCAAAACTCAAAATGCCTATTGGCGAAACACTGTTAATTTCCTCAGCGTCGCCATAAGTAATTTTGTCATACATTTCTGCTGTAAAACAGTAAAAATCAATTTGATAATCCACTCCAACAATTTTAAATTCATCAACATTTTTGTTAATAACCGCTTGTTTTTGCACGCCGTTATCGGTGTAAGTTTCGGCTTTAGCGCCCGCTACAACATCAAAATATGTTTTAGTTGGCACTTTGCCATCTTTCTTTTTTGTTGTGTCTGGCTCGTTATATGAAGCGTCCAAATCGGGCAAGAAAAACTCTCGCACATCATATTCTTTAATAACTTCATCTAAAACACCAGCGTGGTCTGCATCGGTGTGTGTCAACATCATATAATCAAAATAATCAATTTCAAGCCTTTTGCAGTAGTCTAAAACTCTGTTTTTGACATCATTTTCTGTGCCACCACTGCCACTACCTGCATCAATTATCATATCTTTTCCATCGGGAAAACGCAAAATAATGCAATCGCCCTGCCCAACATCAACAAAGTGCATTTGTACAACATCGCCCTCAAGTTTTGTTGGCAAACCACCATTTTCGCTTTCGCCACCGCTATTAAATATTTTTATTACAAAATCTTTAAATGGTGGAGCGGTAAACCACAAAACACCGCAAACAATGGCTACTATTAAAATAATAGCCACTATTGCGATAATTGATTTTTTTGATAAACTTATTGTTACTGTTTTCCTTTTTTTAGCCACAACTTACCTCTTTAAAATATATTATTCTGCTTTATCCATATTATTTACATTTTTAGTTTTAATTGGTTTGCTATCGCCAAACTTTACAAATGACATTGTTACTATCGCAAGCGCAATAAATATTAATGCGTAAATAAATAATGTGTATGATTTTAAATCCATAAATACACCTGCTAAAGCTGGCGTTATTGTTTGTGCGCTCATTGATGCAAAATAATAAAACCCTGTATATTTGCCAACATTAGAGCCCTTTGCAAGTTCCGTAACCATTGGGAACGTGTTAACATTAATTACAACCAAGCCAAACCCTGCCACGATAAATGAAAGCCCTAAAAACACTTTTGGCGTGTTTGCTGTAAAAAATATGCACGGAACAAAAGCCACTAATGCAATTGCCAAGCCAATAATAATGCTTTTTTTACGCCCAATTTTGCTTGCAAGTATTGCAACTGGTATCATTGCAATTGCGCCTCCAACCATATTTGCCATTGATATTATTGAAACATCGCCGGGGGTAAAGCCCAAAAATTTTGTTGCGTAAACAGACAAGTGCGTTTTTACAGCGTTAAAGCCAAAAAACCACAAGAATACTGTGCCTAAAATCAGCAACAAACTAATTAATTTTTCTTTAGATAGTTTTTCTGTGCCACTTTCTTCTTCCTCATCAACTATTTCCCACTTAGCGTTTTCCTCTTCCATAATGCCAACAAATTTGTTTTCTTTTACTAATAACAAATAAATCCCCAAGAAAAATATCATCAAAAACCCAAGCGAAATAAACAATGGCAACCACGAAATATAGGTTTTGCCAGCTAACACTTTGTTTAAAATTAAAGCGATTAATCCGCCTGCGCCACCCATAAGATTTATTATTGCATTTGCCTGAGAACGCAAAGGTTTTACCGTAACATCTGGCATTAAAGCAACCGCTGGCGACCTAAATATAGACATAGCTACAAGCGCCAAAAACAACAAGCCAAAAAACATAATAAAGATTGTAGGATTTGCCTTTGTTAACGAATTTGCCATTGCGTATTGAGCATTGCTAACCGCCACAATATAGTTTTCATAATTTTCTGCGCCCTTTTGGATAGGCACTAAAAACTCTGGAGCTAACCCAAACTTTTCAATTAAGACAGCGTTGTTTTCTGGACCTAACGCCAAAACTTGTTGCAACTGAACATTTTCGATAATGCCCAAAACAATAACTAAAAATGCAGCCGCTATTGTGCCAAACACAATAAACGGTGTCCTTCTGCCCCACTTGCCACGCTTTTTTTTGTCGGAAATTGCGCCAAATAGTGGCAACATAAACAACGCAAGCAAGTTATCCAAGCCCATTATTAAGCCTCTAATTGCAGAATTAAAGCCAAAAGTTCTACCTAAAATTAAAGGTATTGCAAAATCGTAAACTTCCCAAAAAAGCATAATGCCTAAAAAGGCAAAACCAACTTTTAATGTCCTCTTAAAATCTAACTTCATAATTTACCTCATCTTAATTATTATAACATATAACAACTTTATAATAAAGTTTTTTTTGCTTTTTAACACACAATCTTAACAAAATTGTAAAAACATTTTTTTATTGTTTAAATAACGCTATTATGCAAGATAATCTTTTATTTAAACTTGTATTTTTGACAAAAAAAATCTGCGCATTGCTGTGCAGACTTTTTTGTGTAATATTTATTTCTTTTTATTTTTTAGAGCAGGGTCATTATCTTTTGGTTCTAATTTTGTAGGATTAATGCCGTTCCATTCTGGTTTTAAATTGCCATCTTTGTCAAATCTGTGAGGATAGCAAGCCATCATTGTAGCTTTAATACCTTCTTGAAGTGATAAACCGCCTTTAAAGCCAAGCTCGCTAAAGTGCAAATATTCTCTTACAGGATTAGGGTCAAAATAATAATCGCGTGATTGGATATCTTTCATTAAGCGTTTGTAATCCAAACCACTTTCTTGACCTTCTTTGTGAATATTATGAGCGACAACCTTGCCACCAATTGTACAAACGCAAGTTGGCAATGTTACGCAACGCTTTTTAGCGCCGATAACTTCCATCATAGAATTTATCATAAAGCTATATTTTTTGTTATCTCCACCGATTGGCAATTTGTCTGCGTGTTGACCATAATAAGTTGCAGCAACAACGCCTTCAGCAACACCAGTACAGTGAATCATATTTGTGCCACCCTTAGGGAAGAATACTGCTGGCATACCAGCAAATCTATCTAAGAATACGCCTTTCCACAATGGCATTCTTTCTGGCATAGCGCCAAATATGTATGGAAGCTCTAGTATAACAACATCCATACCGCCATTTTCTACGCCACCGCCAACAGCGATAAGCTCTTTAGATTGCTCGGTTCTTACCTTAATATAAGGGTGTCTCTCTGCAAGTTTAAGCTCTGGTTTAACTCTGTCGAAGTAAGCAAAATAAGAGTTTAATACAACTGCCTTTTTAACGCCAGCTTCTTTTGCTGCTTCAAAAACTTTTTTAACAGCTACAACCAAACGTTGATAGAAGAAGTCGTAAGCGGTTACGCCCTTAGGAGAGTGAACTCTATCATCAGGACCAACTGCATAAACTAATGCGTCGTATCCTCTAAAGATTTCAACTAATTCTTCTTTTTTCATTTCGAACAAGTTACCATACTTAACACCAATTTTGTCAGCAGGGAACCACTTGCCCAATGGAATATCTGGCAATGAAATTGTATCAACTGCCACGCCCTTTTTTAGGAATTCAAGCGCTGAATAGTAGCCTAAAAAGCCTGTGCCACCAGCGATGAAAACTTTTTTCAAGTCTAATTTGTTACCCATAATCACACCTCACATTTTATTAAAAAATGATTGAATACTTCTTCAATATATTGTATCCTCTCAATTTTATCATTAAAATCTACTCCTATGCTTACGTCCAACTTCATTATCATACATGGTAATACTATTGAAGAACCCAGCATTAAGAATAGCTTTCTTGCCTTTTCAATATCTTTTATATTTGTTATTTTAACAAATAAATCAATTGCCTTAGACAAGTAAACCTCAATAACAGACACCCCGTGTTTGGAGTTTAGCATATTGTTGAAAATTGTTTTTTCGTTTAGTAAATTCATCATTCCGGGATATAGAGTTGCATATCCTACAACTTTATAAAACCATTTTGACAAAATTTCTTTTGGAGCGCCTTCTTCATCTAAAACTCCAAAGGCGTCCATCAGATTATTATTAAATAAATGTTCAACTTCAAGTAATAATTGTTCTTTAGTGTTAAAATAGTAATTTATTGCAGCTACGTTCACTTTAGCTTTTGATGCAATTTCTCGAGTAGTAATATCAAAAGAACTTTTTTCTGTTATCAACTTTAGCGTTGCTTCTAATATTTCTTCTTTTTTTGTAATAATTTTCATTATTTAGCAGGTTCACCTAAGATATCTTTGTAACAATCTGCTGCATAACTATTGTTTTCCTCAGGAGAATGGCTATCATACCAAACTTGAGCAAAAAATGGAATTTTCTTTGATAAAGCATCAAATTTCCAAGGCGCAGGAATACAACATTCTGGGCACCAGTGTCCACCAATTAAAATTGTAAATGGAGATGACTCAAATTCGTGTCCGTCGTGGCAAGACCATTTTAATTTTGTATAAATATCGCCCTTTTTCATTGTTTTGCTTATGCATTTTCCTCCACGGAATTCTGCTGCTTTTTGCATCATTTCGATTGTCCATTCGCTTGTAGGAATGGTTTCATCATAACCGTGGTCAAGTAAAAATTGTTTTGCATTTTTAATATCTCTGCGATATTCATAATCAACAACTTTACCATTTTCATCTTTAATTTGATTTTTTTCAAAAAGTTGATATTTGCTCCAATCTTCGCCAATTTCATCATACTTAGCTTTACTGCCATAGAATGCTTGAATACGGCCATCAATGCCATTAGCTACCCAATATTTTGGTGCGTTAGAGTTTTTAAACAACCTTTGAATAGCAAGTTTGCTAATAAGGCTTTTTGGTACAATCCTTCCAAAAGTAAAGTACCAGTTGCGTTTTTTCATATTGCCCCAAAAATCATCCCAACTTTCTGTACGGAAGTTTAAGAAATCATTTAGTTTGTCTGAATCGTAATACCAGAAACAGTGGAAGTTCCTGTCTGCGTTCCAGTTTGGCTTGAAGAAATCTTCTGGGTCAGCGCCCATCAAATTGAAGCCTGCTGCCAATGTTCTGTAACCAGTAACACGGCAAGAATCGCCATTACCAATATTAAAAATATTGTTCCAGAAGCCGTCATTTAGCTTGCCTTCGCAATCGTATTCAACCAAGTGTTGAAGCGCTAAACCGCTATCTCTTGCAGTTGCCCACTCGATAGGTACGTTCCAACAAGTGTGAAACATAAGGCCGTCAGCCATATTGTTTTTAAATAGATTGTCGTGCAAAACACCAGATTGACGCAAAACTACAAAGTTTGGTAGTTGAGCCTCAAGCAAATATCTTTCTGCTTTCAATTTTGTGATAGCGTAAAAATCGTATATGCTTGGAACAAGCGGATCACCAACTCTGCCCCAAGGATGCTTCCAGTTTCTGTTGCCATATTCTGCAACAGTACCGATATGTACATACTTAATGTCTTTAGCGCGAGGAGATTCTTTTACAGAATCAATTAAATTTTTTGCGCCAAAAAAGTTTGTTTTTTCTGTTGCTTTAGGATTATGATCTGAAATAGGTGGAATAATTGCTGCGCAGTGCAAAATATAATCTGATTTTGCAACACATTTAACGCAATCATCTTTAACAGATAAATCACCAAACACAATTTCCAAATTGCTGCCATACTCTTTAGCTAGTTTTTTAGCTAAATCTTGGTTACTTGGCTTGTCTCTTAATAAAATAATACTTTTAAACTTGCCTTTCTCCGTCCCCATAATACATTTTAAAACTTGACTTCCCATAGAACCGGAAGCGCCAGTTATAAAAACAGTTTTCATAATTTTGTCCTCCAAACTTAATAAAATAATTATATCACACAATTTTGAAGATATCAATGCTATTTCAAACAATTTGTTTAATTTTTCACATTTTCTTTTTTTTGTGTTTTAAAGCATAAATATTAAACCAATAAAAACATACTAAGCGCAATTAAAAACTGCCCACAATAATATAACGAATGGTTAATTACTATGTAAATTTTGCTATCTTTACCATCAAAATAGGTCATACTTAAAATTACATCGGATAATAAAAATAATAATGCGCCAATAGCAAACACTATACTGTATGCGTTAAAATGCAACTTATACGCAATAAAGCAGGTTTGAAAAAATGTTAAAGCAAGACAACCTGAATAGATTAAAGATATCCAAACAAACTTGCCCAATTTTAGTTTCATAACATATTTTACAACCAACATCATTGCGATAGCGCTTGCAACAGCGACAACAAGTGGGATAAAATTGAAGTCAAACTTTTTTAAAGTTGCCATATAGTAAAAAATATGACAGCACGCAAAAGCGGACATACCACCATAGGTGTAGGTGTCGTTATCTTGCGGATAAGTAATTTTTAAATCTAATAAAATATCGCCAATAAGCGCAAAAGACATGCCTATAATCATAAAAACAAAATAGGCTTTTGGTATTGCGTCTGGGTTTGGATTTGTCAAATAACCCAATGCGCACACTAGCAAAAACAATATGCTAGAAAATGTTTTTAAAAACAGAGGAACTGCCCCACCATTTTTATCACGCACAATAATAAAGCTGGCAGAAACTAACAATCCTACCACCAAAAAAGCATAAACCATTTTCCCCTCCAATATACCTTTACATAATAACACATATTTTTTGCAAAATCAATGTCGAAATTACAAATTTTATGCAAATTTTAGTTAATCGCTTAAGACAACCTGTTTTAACCAATTTTGTTTAATATGCTATTGTAAATTAACTTTATATATGATATAATAAAAATGTTTAGAGGTGATAATGATTAATACTGAATTAGATTTTCCTATACATGTTTTTCACGAGGGCAAAAATTTTAAGGCCTACGAGTTTTTGGGCGCTCACAAATTGTGCGCAAACAAAAAGCAAGGTTGGGTTTTTAGGGTTTGGGCTCCGCACGCAAGCTATGTTTCAGTTGTTGGCGATTTTAATGTTTGGGATAATTTAAAGCACCCTATGAAAAAAATTTCTAAGGAGATTTGGGAAGTTTTTATTTGCGATTTAAAGCAATTTGACAACTACAAATTTTTTATTAAAAACAAAAACAAACAAATGTTAAAAGCCGACCCGTTTGCTTTCCACGCAGAAACTGCGCCTGCAAACGCCAGCAAGCTTTACGATATTAGTGGCTACAAATGGAGCGATAATTCTTGGCTTGAACACCGCAACACAACCAACACATATGAAAGCCCTATGAACATTTATGAAGTGCACTTGGGCTCGTGGAAGCGCTATCCAAACAACTGCAGTTACAGCTATCGTGATATCGCAACCGAACTTATTTCGTATGTAAAAAAGATGAACTACACTCATATTGAACTTTTGCCGATTACGGAGTTTCCGTTTGAGGGTTCTTGGGGGTATCAAGTTACAGGCTTATTTGCGCCCACCGCCCGTTATGGCACACCCGAAGATTTAATGTACCTTATTGATATGTGCCACAAAAATAACATTGGCGTTATACTAGATTGGGTTATTGCGCACTTTCCTAAAGATGAGCATGGCTTGTATGAGTTTGACGGCGACAAGCTTTTTGAAAGCAATGATGAACTTATGTGTGAACACAAAGAGTGGGGCACACGCATTTTTGATTTTGGCAAAAACGAAGTTCAATCGTTTTTAATATCAAGCGCAAACCTATGGCTAGAAACCTATCATTTTGACGGTATTCGTGTTGACGCTGTCGCAAGTATGCTTTATTTGGATTACTGCCGTAAAGAAGGCTTTTGGCACCCAAACAAATTTGGTGGCAATTACAACCTAGAGGCTATTGAATTTTTAAAAAATCTTAACAAAACAATTTTGTCAAACAATCAAGGCGTGCTTATGATAGCGGAGGAATCCACAGCTTTCCCTATGGTTACAAAGCCTCCAGAAGTTGGCGGGCTTGGCTTTAATTACAAATGGAATATGGGTTGGATGAACGATATGCTAACTTATATGCAAGCCAATTCGTTTTTTCGTAAGGATATGCACAACAACCTTACATTTTCCATTTCTTATGCGTATAGCGAAAACTACATTTTACCACTATCGCACGATGAAGTTGTGCATGGCAAAAAATCGTTAATCGACAAGATGTTTGGCGAGTATGAGGACAAATTTACATCACTAAAAGCCTTTTATGGCTTTATGATGGCGCACCCGGGCAAAAAAATGTTGTTTATGGGTGGCGAATTTGCGCAGTTTATCGAGTGGGATTATCAAAAGCAACTCGATTGGTTTTTGCTTGATTATCCAGCGCATAAAGCTATGCAACAATATGTTAAAGATTTGAACAAATTTTACTTGGATACGCCCGCTTTATATCAGCAAGACACAACCTATGACGGCTTTAAATGGCTTTGCGTTGATGACAGCGCACAAAATGTTATTTCCTTTGTTAGATACGCAAAAGACGGCGCTTGCGTTGTAGCGGTTGTCAACTTTTCGCCAATCGAACGCAAAAAATACAACCTTGGCGTTCCTAACGCTTTAAGTTATAAAGTGGCGTTTAGTAGCGATTTTAAAAAGTATAATGGCGCAACGCTACAACCTCAAATTTACAAAACAAAAAAAGGCAAAATGCACAACGAAGAAAATTATATAACCATAAATATCCCTGCGCTAAGCGTTTGCTATTTGACAATTAACGAAAAATGATAATATCATTATTGATTATTATATAATATAAAAGATAAGCAATTAACTAGATTAGTAAAAAAAGATAAGCAATTAACTAGATTAGTAAAAAAAGATAAGTATATATGCACATGCAACATAAGGAGGAAATTATGTTTAGTTCTAATAAAGAATGTGTAGCAATGTTATTAGCTGGAGGTCAAGGCACACGATTGGGAGTTTTAACAAGGGATATTGCAAAGCCTGCAGTACCTTTTGGCGGAAAATATCGTATTATTGATTTTCCACTATCAAACTGTGTAAACTCTGGCATTGACACTGTGGGAGTTTTAACCCAATACCAACCATTTTATCTTAACCAATACATTGGCAGTGGCCAACCTTGGGATTTGGACAGATTGAATGGTGGCGCTTTTGTTTTGCCACCTTATGTTAAGGGCAAGCAAGGCGAATGGTACAAAGGTACTGCAAATGCGATTTATCAAAATATTGCATTTATTGACAAGTTTTCGCCCGAGTATGTTTTAGTTTTGTCTGGCGACCATATTTATAAAATGGATTACTCCGATATGCTTAACGAACATAAACGCAACAATGCCGATTGCACTATTGCGGTTATTGATGTGTCAATAGAGGAAGCGTCTCGTTTTGGCATTATGAATACTAATGCTGACGGCACTATTTACGAATTTGAAGAAAAGCCTAAAAAACCCAAAAGCACCAATGCATCTATGGGTATTTACATTTTTAATTGGGCAAAGTTGCGCCAATATTTGATTGATGATGAAAATGATAAAAATAGTAGCAACGATTTTGGTCAAAATATTATCCCAAATATGTTGCGTGATGACCAACGGCTTTTTGCTTATCGCTTTAGCGGATATTGGAAAGATGTTGGTACTATTAGTAGTTTGTGGGAAGCCAATATGGATTTGTTAAACAACAAAAGCGGGCTAAACATTAACGACCAAAACTGGAAGATTTACGCAAGAAACAATGCAGAACCACCTCACTATGTTGGCAACAACGCAACTATTAAAAACAGTTTGGTTACTGAAGGCTGTATTATTGAAGGCAATGTTGATTGTTCTATTCTTTCACAGAGTGTTAAAATTGGCAAAAACACCATTATTGAGGGCAGTACCATAATGCCGGGAGCAGTAATAAAAGATAACGCCATTGTGCGCTACTCTATCATTGGACAAGATGCGGTGGTTGAGGAAAACGCAGTAGTTGGCAACACTCAGCGTGAGCCCGTTAAAGGCGAATGGCAAATTACGGTTGTTGGCCCAAATGTAACAATAAAAAAAGGTACTATTGTGCCTGTTAACGCAATGATTGGCGAGGAGGATAAACAATAATGAATAATGAGATTATGAGTGTAATTTTTGCAAGCGACAATGAAGCAAAATTAAATGAACTAACAATTCATCGTACTATTGCATCCTTGCCTTTTGGCGCAAGATATAGATTAATTGACTTTGCGCTTTCAAACTTGGTAAATAGCAACATTACAACAATAGGTATTATCACACGAAGCAATTACCTTTCTTTAATGGACCATATCCGTATGGGCAGAGATTGGGATTTAAACCGAAAAAACAGCGGTATCGTTGTGTTTCCACCATATGTTTCAAACACAAATCGCAACATCTACAAGGGCAAAATAGAAGCGCTTTATGGTATTGTTGATTATTTAGAAAACACTAAGGAAGAATATATTTTAATATCAAACAGCAATGTTGTATCTTCAATCGATTTTGATGATGTTTACGATTTTCACTTAAAAAACAACGCTGATATTACAATGCTTAGCTATCAAGGCGTTGCAAGCACATCAAAGCGTATTATTATTAGCAAAGAAACCGATAATAGAGTTGAGGAAGTTTTAATTTTCCCTTCTGTCAACGAAACCACTCAATATATGGGCGTTAATATGTATTTGATTAAAAAAGATTTGCTAATAAAAATTATTTCTGACGCATACGCTAGAGGATATGTAGATTTTGAACAGTATATTTTGCAACACAAAATTAATGAGTACAAGGTTTGCAACTACAAGCTTCAGGGCTTTACGGCTATTGTTGATGATATTAAATCTTATTACAATGTGAGTATGCAACTTTTAAACAACGACATAAGAAACGATTTGTTTTATCGCTGTGGAAAAGTGTTTACAAAAGTTAAAGACTCTGTTCCTACAACCTACAAGGGCAACTGCAAAATTAAAAATTCTTTAATCGCAGATGGCTGCGTTATTAATGGCACGGTGGAAAACTCAATTCTTTTCCGTGGCGTCATTGTAGAAGAAGGCGCAGAAATTAAAAACTCAATAGTAATGGAAAACACTTACATTATGAAAAACGCAACTCTACATTACGCTATTACCGATAAAAACGTTGTAGTTAAAGAGGAGCGAAACATTTCTGGATACGATACCTACCCAGTAGTTATTGTTAAAGGCAAATTAATTTAAATAAACTTTAAAGGAGAATAATTATGGCAACTACAAAATCAGTAGAAAAAGATGTTAAAAAACCTACTGCGGATGACAAAATTAAAAAAAACACAACTGTAAAAAGCGATAAGCCAACAACTTGCGCTAAAAAACCTTGCGCTAAAAAAGAGGCTTCAGTTGTGGCAAATACAGAAGAAAAAGTTGTAGCTAAAACAGAAAGCAAAGTTGTAGCTAAAGCGGAAAACAATACTAACGCTAAAACTAAAGTGCTTTTTGCAACTTCTGAGGCTGCGCCATTTATCCGTTCTGGTGGTCTTGGGGACGTTGCCTATGCGCTACCAAAATTTTTAAACAAAAGCGGTGTTGATTGTAGGGTAATTTTACCTATGTATTATGATATTCCCGCTTCATTTCGCAATACAATGCAGTATGTTGGCAGTGTTTATGTAACGCTTGCGTGGCGACATCAATATTGTGGCGTGTTTATGTACAAAATTGACGGCACAATTTATTACTTTATTGATAATGAATATTATTTTAAACGCAACGGTTTGTATGGTCATTATGATGATGCGGAACGGTTTGCATTTTTTTCTAAAGCTTGCTTAGAAGTTTTAAATTTGATAAACTTCTACCCTAACGTTATTCATTGCAACGATTGGCACACTGCTTTAATTCCTGTATTTTTAGATTGTTTCTACCGTGAAGTGGAAAATTACAAGTTTATGAAGACAATATTTACCATTCATAACATCGAGTTTCAGGGCAAATATGGCAAGGGGCTTTTGCAAGATATTTTAGGTTTACCTGTTGCTAAAGCAAGCTTGGTTGAGTTTGGCGATTGCATAAACTTTATGAAAGGCGGTATCGAATGTTGCAACCTTGTTACAACCGTATCCGAAACTTACGCTAAAGAAATAGAAGACAGTTTTTATTCTTACGGGCTAGACTCTATTTTAAAAGCGAGAGAGTTTAAAATTAAAGGCGTAATTAATGGCATTGATACAAATGTATTTGATCCAGAAACCGATAAGGCGTTATTTAAAAATTATTCTGCCGACAAAATTGCTGGCAAAGCCCTTAATAAAGAAGGCTTGTGCAAAATGGTAAATTTGCCATATTTTGCTGATAAGCCAATTATAAGCATGGTAACTAGGCTAACTGAACAAAAAGGTATCGATTTGGTTATGGCTGTACTTGAGGAGATTTTAAGCCAAGATGTACAAATGGTAATTTTGGGCAAAGGCGATTGGAAATATGAAACCGCCCTAAAAGAAATGCAAAATAAATATCCTAACAAGCTTAGCGTTATAATCAATTTTTCTCAGGATATCGCAAGCAAGATTTACGCTGGTTCGGATATATTTTTAATGCCAAGCAAGTTTGAGCCTTGCGGTTTAAGCCAAATGATAGCAATGCGCTATGGTTCTATCCCTGTTGTGCGTGAAACTGGCGGTTTAAAAGATTCTGTTGCGCCATTTAACCCTGTTACTGGCGAAGGTTTGGGCTTTAGTTTTTATAGTTACAACGCCTATGATATGCTTGACGCTATAAAAAGAGCTGTCAACTGCTTTACAAATAAGGCAAATTGGGATAAAATAATCCAGAACGCTATGAACTTTGACTTCAGTTGGAAAAATTCTGCAAACAAGTACATAGAAATTTATAAGAATCTATAAACTTTAAGAGGAGCAAAAAAATATATGAATATTTCTAAGCAAGAAATAAAAAAGCTTATTGAAGAAAAAACACAACGATTTTTTGGTGTTACTATTGAATATGCTTCTAAAAATCAAATTTACAAAGCAGTTTGTTTTGTAGTTAACGATTTATTGACAAGTAAACGAATTGAATTTAAAAAGGCAAGAACTAAACAAAAGGTTAAACAAGTATATTATATGTCTATGGAATTTCTACTTGGGCGTTCTTTACGCAACCATTTGTTTAATTTGCAACTAACCGACAAATTTACCGATGCCATTAAAGATTTTAATATTGACATCAACGATTTGTACGAGTGCGAACCAGATGCCGGCTTAGGCAATGGTGGTTTAGGCAGGCTTGCCGCCGCTTATATGGAGTCTTTAACAAACTTAAATTACTCTGCAAGCGGGTTTTCAATCAAATATGATTACGGTATATTTAAACAAAAAATTGTAAATGGCTATCAAGTTGAACTGCCTGATGAATGGCTTAACGATGGTTCGGTTTGGCTTAACCCACGCACAGAGGACACCTTTGAAGTTAAATTTGGCGGCGAGGTTGTGCAATATTGGAAAGATGAGCGCATGTATATCGAACAAAAAAATTGTTATACAGTGCAAGCTATCCCCTACGATATGAATGTTTCTGGCTACAATTCTAAAGCCATCAACAAGCTTCGCCTTTGGTCTGCAAAGTCCCCTGTCGATTTTGATATGGCGCTTTTTTCTCAGGGAGAATATGTTAAAGCAATCGAAAATAAGGCTTTAGCTGAAAGTATTTCTAAAGTTTTATACCCTGCTGATGACCATATGGAAGGCAAATCTTTGCGCTTAAAGCAACAATACTTTTTTGTTTCTGCATCAATTCAATCTATTATAAAAAAACATGTCAGAGATTATGGCACGCTAGACACATTGCCAGAGCAAGTTGCAATTCATATTAATGATACGCACCCAACTCTTTGCATACCCGAATTAATGCGTATTTTGCTTGATGAATATGGCTACTCTTGGGAAAACGCTTGGGATATTATCACCCGTACAATGTCTTACACAAACCACACTGTTATGGCTGAAGCTTTAGAAAAATGGCCAGATAGCCTTTTTATTAGCTTATTGCCTCGTATTTATCAAATAATTGAAGAAATTAACAGAAGATTTTGTCAAGACTTGTGGAACACTTTCCCTAACGATTGGAACAAAATTACCGATAACGCAATTATGGCGCACAACCAAATTAGAATGGCAAACCTATGCCTTTGCGCTTCACACACCGTTAACGGCGTTTCTGCGTTGCACTCCGAAATATTAAAAAACAATGTTTTTGCCGACTACTACAAAATGGCGCCATTAAAATTTACTAATGTTACAAATGGCATTACCTATCGTAGGTGGTTAAAGCAAGCAAACCCTGCCCTATCTAAGGTTATTGAAGGGTTGATTGGCGACAAATATTTGGAGGACGCTTACGATTTAAAACGATTGGAAAAATTTATTGGCGACAAAAAAGTTTTAGATGATATTTGCGTTGCAAAAAAAGAAAATAAAATTCGCCTTGCAAAATATATTAAAGATACACAAGGTATTATTATTAACACCGATAGCATTTTTGATGTTCAAGTAAAACGCTTGCACGAGTATAAAAGGCAACTTCTTAACGCTTTACACATTTTAGATTTGTATTACAGATTAAAAGAAAATCCTAATTTGGATATTGTCCCAAGAACCTTTATTTTTGGCGCAAAATCTGCCCCTAGTTACTATATGGCAAAACAAATTATTAGGTTAATTTATATGTTGGGGCAATTAATTAACAACGACCCAACAATAAACGACAAAATTAAAGTTGTTTTTATTGAAAATTATCGTGTTTCTTTGGCAGAAATTATTATGCCTGCCGCTGATGTTTCCGAGCAAATCTCTGTCGCTGGCAAAGAGGCTTCTGGCACTGGCAATATGAAGTTTATGATTAATGGCGCAGTAACTATTGGCACAATGGATGGCGCAAATATCGAAATTAACGAGCAAGTTGGCAGTGATAATATCTTTATTTTTGGTATGCTTGCAAACGAGATTGAAAAACTTTGGAAAGATGGCTACGAGCCAACGCACTACTACAACAACAACAATAGGATTAAAAGGGCTATTGATAGTTTGCGCAGTGGCATTGGTGGCGTTCAATTTAACGATATAGCCGACAACTTAACCGTAGGCTACCACGGCACTGCCGATGGATATATGGTTTTGGCAGATTTCCAATCTTATGTTGACACTCAACAACGCCTAAACGACACTTACGCTCAAAAATATGAGTTTGCTAAAATGTCCTTAATGAACACAGCAAATGCAGGCTTCTTCTCTTCCGACCGTAGTGTTAAAGAATATGCCGATAAAATTTGGCGGATTAACCCAATAAAATAACAACCGCAAACACTAAAGGCAAACCAACAACGGTTTTGCCTTTAATTTTTTTAGGAGATTAATGCTTTACTACAACAGTTTTGACACCAATTGTAAATGTCCTTTTGGCGCAATTAGCAATAAGGATACATTAGAAATTTCTATTTTTGCTAAAGATGGAGTCTTTGTCAAATCTGCTTTTTTATGTTTAAATCTAGATGGTTTTCCCACAAGATACACAAAATTAAACTATATAAAAAGCGAAAATGGCTACAGCAAATTTAGCATTTCTTTAACGCTCCCTGTTGGCTTATATTGGTATTATTTTAAGTTAGACACCGAAAACGGCGCAATCAATTACTACAAGGGCAACCGCCATACTTGTGCGCAGGACAGCAAAACTTGCTATCAATTGACAGTTTTTGATGTTAACTACACAACGCCAAATTACGCAAAAGGTGGCATCATATATCATATATTTGCCGATAGGTTTGCAAAAGGTAACGATGAAGCTTGCAAATTTGTTAAAGATGGAACGCTTAAAGATTGGGGCGCTCCGCTAACGCTTAGCGATGAGTTTGGCAACTACTGGGCAAACGATTTTTACGGTGGCAATCTTCAAGGTATAACCGATAAAATACCTTATCTAAAAAAATTAAATGTAAGTATTATTTATCTTTCGCCAATTTTTAAATCTTACAGCAATCATCGTTACGATACTGGCGATTATATGCAAATTGATGAATTGTTGGGCGATACCAATTCTTTTAAAAAATTGATTGACACCGCAAAAGAAAACAATATACAAATTATGCTTGATGGCGTTTTTAACCATACAGGAGCGGACAGCCTTTATTTTAACAAGCGTGGTAGCTACAATTCTGTTGGCGCTTATCAAAGCAAAAATTCGCCCTACTACAAATGGTACAGCTTTACCAACTTTCCAGATGAATATAATT
The DNA here is from genome assembly GCA_036653655.1 of Clostridia bacterium. Lineage (GTDB taxonomy): Bacteria > Bacillota > Clostridia > Christensenellales > UBA3700 > JAVVTM01. The sequence goes on from JAVVTM010000002.1 coordinate 16,946, forward strand.
GTTGGTGGGGCATTACTGTAACGCCCACTGTTAACAAGCGCAATAAAGATTATCAAAATTTTATTTTTGGCAAAAATGGCGTTTTAGAAAAATGGACAGCTTTAGGCGTAAAAGGTTGGAGGCTTGATGTTGTTGATGAGCTTGAGGAACAGTTTGTACAAAACATTCGCAGTTGCGTTAAAAATGTAAATAGCGATGCCTTAATTTTGGGCGAAGTGTGGGAAGATGCCAGCAATAAAATTGCTTACAGCACTCGCCGTAAATATTTTTTGGGTAAGGAACTTGATGGCGTTATGAACTACCCCTTTAAAAACGCAATACTTGCCTACATTCAAAATAACAACATTAATTATTTTAAAGATATTGTTGAAAATATTTTGGAAAACTACCCAAAACAAAGCCTACACACATCTATGACTTTTATTGATACTCACGATACTTATAGGGCAATTAATGTTTTTTACAACGAAAATTTGGCAAATACTACAAAAGCAGACAGACAAAACATTGTACTCTCTGGCGACAAATTAAAACTTGCTCTTGATAAAATGAAACTTGCTAGTGTTTTACAATTTACCTTGCCCGGTATTCCTTCCATTTTTTATGGCGATGAGGTAGGTTTAAGTGGCTATGATGACCCTTTAAACCGTGGCACTTTTCCTTGGGATAATATTAACCAAAATTTGCTTGCGCACTATCAATTGCTTTCCTCAATTCGCACAAAATATCAAAGTTTGTTTACGCAATCGTTTAGCTTTGAGGAGGGCGAAATGCTAATTTACAACTGGCGCAACTCTACCGAAGAAATTAAAATTATTGTTAACAACACCAATCAAACACAGTTTTATACAACGCAAAATAAATATTACGATTTATATAACGCTGTTGCCTTAACCAACACATTGGAGTGTCCGCCAGCTTCTTTTAATATTTTAAAAAAGCTTTAATCTTTTACAACACAATACGATATTATACCTTTAAATGTAAAATGCCAAATTAACAGTTTGGCTTTTTTTGTTTGTTTATAGCTTGTTGCTTTTTGTTTATAGCTTGTTGCTTTTTGTTTATTGTTTTGCATTAATTTTAATTTGCATTTCGGGTATATTGCTTATATATGAATAGTACACCTGCTTTTGTCGTTGCTTTTATAGCAAATTTTTGATGATTAAAGTTTATTTACAAATATTTAAAAAACTTTTACATAAACTATTGACATTGGCTTTAAATATGGTATAATTAAATAAAAGTAGGAATGGTTACTAATTATGAATTATTCAAAACAGCGAGAAACAATATTAAATGTATTAAAATGTACAAAGTCGCATCCAACGGCGGAGTGGGTTTTTGAGCAGACAAAAAAGGAAATACCAAATATTAGCCTTGGCACTGTCTACCGCAACCTACAAACATTGGTGCAGATTGGTATGTTAATTAAAATTCAAGGTACGTTTGAAAAGGAACATTATGACGCTAACACAACCGATCACTTTCATTTTGTATGTAGTAAGTGTGGGTGTGTTGAAGATTTAGAAATTGCTGAATTGGACAAGTTAAAGCCAACTCTATCCGCTTTTAAGCAAAGCGTTAAAGCTAACGCGTACACATTAAATTATTATGGCATTTGTAATAATTGCCAAAATATAAAATTGGAGGATTAAAAAATGAAAAAATTTGTATGTTCTGTTTGTGGTTATGTATCAGAAGGCGAAGCGCCTGCAAAGTGCCCTATATGTGGCGCTGTAAAAGAGAAATTTAACGAAATGCCTCAAGATGATTATGCTTGGGCTGATGAGCATAGAGTGGGCGTTGCAAAAGGTTTGGACGCAGATGTTGTTGAAGCATTGCGTATGAATTACAATGGCGAGTGCGCTGAAGCAGGAATGTATCTTGCAATGTCAAGACAAGCTGACCGTGAAGGTTATCCAGAAGTTGCAGAGTCTTACAAAAGATACGCTATTGAAGAAGCTGAGCACGCTGCCAAATTTGCTGAATTACTTGGCGAAGTTTTAACAAACTCAACCAAGAAAAATCTTGAAATGCGTATTGATGCTGAGTTCGGCGCTTGCGCTGGCAAAAAAGAACTTGCAACTCGTGCCAAAGAATTAGGCTATGATGCAATACACGACACCGTTCACGAAATGTGTAAAGATGAAGCTAGGCACGGCTGTGGGTTTAAAGGTCTTTATAACAGATACTTTAAATAAGGCTAAATTAAAACTCATAATTTCCAACTTAAATAAAAGGCAATCACTTAAAAATGGTTGCCTTTTGTTTGGTTAATAAATGTTTTAATTTAACTTAAATAAATTTTAAATTATTTTCTATCATTTTAGTTCCATATTTTGCCTAATGCGCTACAATATTTATAAATTACTTGCCTTTAACACTGCATATTTTGCTAATGCGCTAGAATATTTATAAATTTCTCTTTTTTAGCACTGCGTATTTTTCTTATTTCGCTAAAATATTTATGAATTTCTCTTTTTTAACACTGCATATTTTAAAATTGCAATGCTTGTTTTGCTATCTAAAATGCGCCCGTCAAGCACCATTTGTAGCGCTTGGCTAAAAGGAACTTTTATCATATTTAAAAATTCATCTTCATCAAGATGACATTTTCCGCTTTTTAAATTTTGAGCTAAATAAATGTAGATATTTTCTTTACAAAAACCCGGAGTTGGATAAACTGTTGCAAATTCGGTCAAACTCTCCGCCTCAAAACCGGTTTCCTCTTTAAGCTCTCGCATTGCGCAAGTCAATTTTTCCTCATTTGGCTCTAGCTTGCCCGCAGGCAATTCTAAAAGAACTCGCTTGTACGGATATCTAAATTGCTCCACCAAAAAAACATTTTCCTCTGCATCAATTGCAAGTATACAGCACCCACCGGGCGCAAAAACAACTTCCCTTTTTGCCTCTTTGCCGTTTTGCAACTCCACAGTATCATTAACAACTTTTATTATTCGCCCTTCATAAATAGTGTTAGAACTAATTGTCTTTTCATATAATTCTTCCATTTTATCCTCATTTTAACTGTTACAATTTCACAATTAATTAATATTATTTTGCCCTTTTTTGTTACAAATATTTTTTGCTTTATTATTACAAAAGTATCTTGCCATTTTATTGCAATAATATATTGCCATTTTTATTACAAAAGCACCTCGCCTTTAATAACACTAATATATTTGCTCTTTTATTACAATAATATATTTTGCCTTTTATTACACTAATATCTTGCTCTTTTATTACAATAATATATTTTGCTGTTTTGCTAAACACTTGATGTTCTAAAAAAAACTGGGTACCCTTTGCGATACCCAGTTAGTTAATTTAATTTAAAAAGTATTATTGTTGTCCTTGTTGTTTAACACTAGCATCAATTTGTTTTTGAGCTGTTTCGGCAATCTTTTTGAAAATGCTTTCTTTGTACTTAAAGTTTGTTGCGTTTGCATCTGTAAATTCTTTTTGCCATTTGCTATATTTTTCTGTTTCGTTGAATTTTTTAACGGAATCAAAATATAGTTGTTTTACTGTTTTGTTATCTTCATAGCTAGTGATATAATCTAAGCTCAATTTGTAGTAAACTTTACCTTTAAAATTAGCTATATCATCAATCTTTTCGCCTTTGTAATCTACCGCTGTAATTTTGTCGGCTTGGTTAACGGTATCAACTGGCAAATTAACAACCATAATAATATGAATACCAAAATCGTTTACAACATAAGTGATGTTGCTATCAAAATAATCGGCTTTAATTGCTGTCGCTTCCGCTTGATTTAAGCCACTTGCGCCAATACCTTTTTTGCCCAACGCCCTACCTAAAGCTGTAAATTCCTCAACATAGCTACTTTCTTCGCCTTCTGGTGTGATAGTGTAATGCTTTGTATCTTCTTTAAACATACCTGGGTCATCATTAACAAGATACATCCATTTTTCAAAAACATCCATTTTTGCTAGCGCAACTTGTCTGCTGTAATCAAAAGCCACAACACCATCTTTTTTAATTTTTGCAATAGCGTCATTCATATCTTTAGAGATATAACCTAAAACTGTTGTAAATGGAACGTCTTTTTCTTTATACATATTGTTAACACAAGCTTTGCAAGTGCAAACATCTAATTCACAAATTTCTTCTTTTTTGTAATTAGCGTGATTAACGCAATCTTTGCAAGGGCAATCTTTAACTTCGCACTCTGCAGTAGCATCGTAATCTGGGTTGCTAATATTAACTTTTACACCGCAATCAACAAGTGTATCTTCAAACTTGCCAGTGCCAACAGCCAACTGGTTGCGCAATTTAATTAGCGCATCTTTTTGAGAATCAGTGTTGTAAACCTTTTTTAAGTTTTCAAATACGGCTGTTTGCTCTGCGTTAAACTTTAGTAAAATGCTTTTAACTTGAGTGTAACCACTGTTAGCGTGAAATAAAATGTCATTTTTGCTTTCAATAGCGGTTGCATAAGCGGTTTGGTCAATATAATCTACCATATTTTGAGAAAGGATATAATTGTATTTTTCTGCAATTTGCGCGTCATAATTTGCGCCTTCAATGGTTTTAATATGTTCTTCATATTTTTCAATAATGCGTTGTTCAACTTGCATTTTCAAAAAGTAATCGTAATCTTTATATTGTTTAATAAGATTTTTTTGCAATTTTTCCCAAGCCTTTTTTTCGTAAGTGGTTTTATCTTTTTTTGCAAAAGAAGCAGGGAATTTTTCAGTTAAATTTTCCTCAGTGATATCACTGTTAGGTTTAAAAGCTGTGTCTTCCTCTTTTTTAGGGCGAACAGGGCGAGGCTCATCTTTGCTAACCGCAACATCTTTATCTTCCTCTTTATCTTTTTCGCCTTCGTTCAATTTTTCATCTTCTTTAATTTCTTTAATCAATTCGTTAATGCCATCATCAAATTGCTTGTTAGCTTTTTTGATGACATAATCTTTTTCATCAGCAGAAAGCAACTTCATAATGTCAAAATCGCTTTTAGCTAATTCATCTTTAGAAATTTTAAATAAATCCGCATAAAAAACTTTAGCGTCAATCAATACCAATTCTTTAAATGAAAGGCTTTTTTTGGCTTCTTCCATAATTTTATCTACAGACCAACCATAGTATTGATAATAAATGTACCAAGTTTGATTAAAATATTCTGTAAATTCGCCTTTAGAAACAGTGCCAGTTAGACCATTATAGTTAACAGTAATTGCAGCTTGTTCGTAATCCCTTTGTTCGTTTAATTCAATAATGCCACATCCTGCAAAGAAAGTAAGCAACATAACAACAACTATTAAAACTAGAGTAATCTTTTTTTTCATATTAATACTCCTTTTGCGACTATTTATGTACTTTTCTATTATACATAAATATTTAAGTAATAGCAATCTTTTTTTAAACAATTCTATTTGATTTTCTTAAAAACTCCAATAAAAAAGTTAATTTTGCGTTATTTGATAAATTTTTTACATTAAAAAGCAAAGTTGGTGGTTTTGTATCTGCCAAATAGCAATCTTTACTATACTGGCTAACGACAAACATCAAATCGCTATTGACAAAACAACTGTTATCTTCAAATGCCATACTCATTCCGCCAACGTTTATTGTGATGTTAGTAACTTTTAATGCGCTAGCCAAATTTTTAATAAAACCAATATCCACCAAGGCAAGCACAGCTTTTGGCGGTTTGCCATAGCTTTCTTCAAGTGTTTTTAACAAGGTATTTTTATCCTCATCATTGCGTATTTCGGCAATTTCCTTAAACACTCTAATTTTATCGTTGCCACTAGAAATATAGCTATCCTCTATATATGCATCAACATTTGCCTTAACTTCAACATTGCTAGTTTTAGCTACTACCTCGCCGTTTAATGATGAAACGGTTTCGTTTAGCAATTTGCAATACAAATCGTAACCAATTTTTGCAATATGCCCGTGCTGTTCCCTTCCTAAAATGTTGCCTGCGCCTCTAATTTCCAAATCACGCATGGCAATTTTAAAGCCACTTCCAAACTCCGTGTACTCCATAATTGCGGTTAGCCGTTTTACAGCGTTGCCCGAAAGCACTCTATTATCCTTATAAGTAAAGTAAGCGTACGCAATTTTATTGCTTCTGCCAACCCTGCCACGCAATTGATACAATGTTGACAAGCCAAACTTATCGGCATCACACACGATAATTGTGTTAGCGTCGGGCAAATCAATGCCGTTTTCAATAATTGTTGTGCAAATTAAAACATTTGCCTCTTTATTAAAAAACTTGTTGACACTGCGTTCCATAGTGATGCTATCCATTTGACCATGCCCAATAACAATGTTTGCTTCTGGCACAATTTGTTGAATTTTATTTGCAAACGACTCTATTGTTTGCACACGGTTGTAAAGGATAAACACCTGTCCGCCACGGGCAAGTTCACGCATCACAACATCTCTAATTAGCGCATCGGTAAGCTCTGTAACATAGGTTTGTATTGGTATTCTGTTTTCGGGCGGAGTTTCTAATGTTGAAATATCTCTAATGCCACTCATCGCCATATTTAGCGTGCGGGGGATTGGCGTTGCCGACATACTTAGCACATTGATATTGTTTTTTAGCAACTTAATTTTTTCTTTATGTTCCACTCCAAAACGCTGTTCTTCATCAAGCACAAGCAACCCCAAATCGTTAAATTCGATATCTTTTGACAACATTCGATGTGTCGCTACTATCAAATTAATTTCGCCCGATTTTATTTTTTGCTTGGACTGTTCAATTTCTTCTTTAGTTTGAAAGCGAGAAAGCAATGCGCATTTTAGCTTAAATTCATTAAATCGTGAAAGCGCAGTGTTGAAGTGTTGTCTTGCTAGCAATGTTGTTGGCGCTAAAATTGCCGCTTGCTTGCCTTGCATTATCGTTTTAAAAACGGCGCGCAACGCAACTTCTGTTTTGCCATAACCCACATCGCCACACAGCAATCTATCCATAATAATGCCCGATTCCATATCCGCTTTAATTTCTGCAACAGAACGCAATTGGTCAGGCGTTTCAGTAAATTCAAAACTTTCCTCAAATTCTCTTTGCCAAATGGTATCCTCATCATAACGCACGCCCTTAGAATTGTGGCGCTTTTTGTAAACCTCCAACAAGTCAAACGCCATTGCTTTAATGGAGTTTCGCACCTTATCTTTAACTTTTAAAAACTCATTGCCCTGCATTTTAGATAGCCTTGGCACAACATCACTGCCAGAGTAACGCTGAACCCTATCCATTTGGTCAATAGGCACATAAAGCGTGCCATCTTGGTAGCCAATTGCAACGTAATCTTTTTCCGCAATACTTGTTTTTATGCGTTCTATACCCAAACACAAGCCTATGCCATAATCTTCGTGCACTACATAATCATTTTTTTGTGGCATTGTAAATACGGAGCGTTTTTTGTAACTGCTGACCGTATTAACTTTTTTAATCAATTCTTCTTTGCCAATTAACGCAAGTTTGCCCGCCACAATAAAGCCCTTCGAAATTTTCCAATCGGTTATTGCAACGCCGTTAAAATCGGCTGGAACATCATTAATAAGCTCTGCGGTAACATCATATTTCCTCAAACTTTCCTCAATGTTACTGGCGATACCTCTGTCGCCACAGCACAAAATAACTTTAGTTTTGTTCATTCTAAAGCCTTTTATATCCGCTACAAGCGCATTATAATTTTGATGATATAATGTAAGTGGCAAGCTTTTGATATTATACAATTCTTGCGGTTCAAACAAACTACAACTTGATGAAATTTGCATAAACGCTAGCTTTGTAAAAGGTTTTAACATATCTTGCAAAACAACACGGTCAATAATAGATAATTTGTGCAAATTAACCGCTTCGCCTTCCGCCACAAAATTTTTAACTCGTGATTTATGTTCGTTTGCGTACAGTTTTAACTTGTCCTCAATAACCTTACTTTCCTCAAATACTATAACCGTATCTTTGGGCAAGTAATCAAAAATTGTGCTTTTTTGCTTAAGAAATGGCAACAACCACACAAAAGACGCATCTTGATTGGTGGTGGTAAATTTAAAATTTATTTCCTCAATAATTGCCTCAATCCTCGTTAGGGCGCTACCTGCAAAAACAGCTTTGCACGCTTCTAGTTTTTGCAAAATATCCACTTTTTCGGCATCGGTTAAACAGTATTCGCCACAAGGAATAATGCTAATTTCCTTAAGCTTTCTTACGGTCATCATAGAATCGGGTTCAAACTGCTTAATGCTTTCTAACTGCGTATCAAAAAAACTTAAGCGCACAGGCAACTCGGCATCAATTGGAAAAATACTAATTATATCGCCAATACAATTAAAAGTGCCTTTATCTTCCAACTGCTCAGCTCGTTTATATCCCGCCTCCACAAGTTTGGCAAGAATTTGCTCTATATCATATTCTTCGCCCTCAACCAAATTAAAAATCCTGTTTTTTAGTTGGGTTTTATATGGCAAATATTGTATCAACGCCTCGCACGGCATAACCAACGCTTTAACTTTATTTTGCATAACTTGCGCAAGCGCTTGCAATCTTGAAATAGAATTCAATTCGTGGTAGGCTTGTCTATAAATTAAAACATCATCTTTTTCGGGCAACATAGCCACATCTTCCAAATATTCCTCTAGCTTTTCTTTTGCGTAATTTGCGCTAATTTTATCCGCCGTAACATACAAAACAAACCTATCAAGGTTGCTAGTAATGTGCATTTTGTTGCCAAAAGTTGCGCCAAATGTCATAACATTTTTTGATTGTTGAATACTATTATAAAGTTTGGAAAACTCCTCGCCCAAATTTGTTAACGATAAAACACTATTATTAGCCATTGCAAATTCTCATAAGTAAATCTAAATCACGATTGTCAAAATAATCAATTATGGCGCTTGCAACCTTGTCAAACGCCTTGTCCAAGATGTCTGCTCTTTCGCCAGCAACTTTAGATAAAACAAAATCTTTCAACTCCATTTGTCCCTCGGGCTTGCCAATGCCAATCCTTATGCGGGGCATTTTGTTGCCACTTGCTAAAGCTACAATATTTTTCATACCGTTGTGCGTACCGCCAGAACCCTCTTTGCGCACCCTCACAACGCCCAATGGCAAATCTACATCATCAAAAATGACAATGCAATCTTTAGGTTCTGCGTGGAAATAGCCCAAAAGCTCCCTAACGCTTTCGCCAGACAAATTCATATATGTTTGAGGGCAAGCGATGGCAATTTTTTCGCTATTATGATAAAAGCTAACCAATTTAGCCTTACATTTTTCCTCTTTTAAGGTTTGGTTTAGCTTGTTTAAAAGCTTGTCCACACACATAAATCCAATATTATGATATGTATTTTGATACATTTTATCAGGGTTTCCTAATCCTACAATAATCATTTTATTCTCCATTTCCATTTGTATTAACATCATTATATGCCCGTGCGTTTTCCCTTTTAGCTTTAAAAAAATTGGTTAAAATATTTGCGCATTCTTCCTTCAAAATGCCACCTTGCACATTTGCCCTGTGGTTAAATCTTTTATCTTGAGGCAAATTGTAAAGCGAACCGCAACAGCCACTTTTGTCATCATATGCGCCAAAATAGATATTGCCAATGCGCGCATTAATTAGCGCCCCTGCGCACATTGAACAAGGTTCTAAAGTAACATAAATATCACATTCGTTAAGATGCCAATCGCACAACTTTTTGCACGCCTTTTCGATTGCTATAATCTCGGCGTGATAGTTGCTACAATTTTTTTGTACTTTTTTATTGTATGCCCTTGCAATAACTTTGCCACCACAAACAATGCAAGCGCCAACAGGCACTTCCTGCGCATTTTTTGCTTTTTCCGCCTCTTTTAATGCAATCTGCATAAATTTTATTTCCATATTATTATGCCTTTTCCTCACTTGTTTTAAACTAAAATGTTGTTTTATAATATTTTACGCTTGTTTTATTTATTATTTTTTTGCGTTTTATTTACTATTTTTTTGTGCATTATTTTACACTTTTTTATTCTTTATTTGAGTTTTACTAATTATTTGTTTACGCCATATTTGCGCCATATTTTACACTCTTTTATCCATTATTTGCACTCTATTTACTATTTATTTGAACTTTATTTACTATTTTTTTGCGTTTTATTTTACGCTCTATTTGCATTTTATTTTACGCCCTATTTGCACTTTATTTACTATTTATTTGCGCTTTATTTAGCTATTCGCCTTGCTATATCCTCGCTCAAATATAGCACATCCTTGTGCCGCCTATAAAGCTGTGGCAAAACATCTAAGGGTATTGGATAATCGGTATTTTCATTAATACATTCCACCGTTAGCCCTAAATTGTAGGTGCAAGCTACAAACCA
>JAVVTM010000003.1:0-27030 GCA_036653655.1 Clostridia bacterium
AAGTTTCTGCGGTTTGACCCATTAATGTTTCCATAACTCCCTCCAAAATTAGTTTAACTAATTATTTTTGAGAGGTTTTAATCTTTTTTGTATGATTTTAGAAAATTTAAATATATATTGTCGTATTTTTTTGTAGCGCTTATCTCTGCATTAAAAATTGATTGTTTTGTAACGCTTATCTCTGCATTAAAAATTGATTGTTTTGTAACGCATACTTTTAGCTATTAAAACAAATTTTAGCTATTTTGCCTATCATTTGGCATATGTTTATCAATTAAATACTGCATATTTTTAAATACAAACCGTATTAAAAAATCGTATGCGACAAACAAAACATTGCCAATCAGTAGCAACATCCAATATTTTAATTCTAACCCGAAAAAGTTAATATCTGCCAGCACCAATTTCATCATTTTATATATGACAAAAAATGCTAAGTTAAAAAATGCAAATTTTAGCACAACTAGCATGCTCAATCTTAGATATTTGTTTTTTACTAATGGAGCAAGTTTGAAATCTAACAAAAACATAACGACAGAATAACTGCCAAAAAAGAAAATAAAAGGAAATGCATTTAATTGTAAAATAAAAAACGAAAGCGTTGCCACAACTCCGTAACAAAGCAAACCATAAACTATGTAGCCTTTTGTAAATGGTAACAATATAAATATGCCAGCAAGAACATTAAACGCAATGGTCATAGGTTCTACAAATCTGGCAAAAACTATCGCCACTAAAGCTAAACTTGCGCTAATACCCGCTAGCGCAACGCCATATGATTTATTACTATTTTTCATTTTAGCAACAAGAGATTAAATCTCCTCCCATACATTCGCAACAACAATCACAACAGATTAAAGAAGAACAAGTGTTGCAACAAGCGTCTGTATTGCTTGCGCCACCTGCGCCTGTTGGCTGAGTGTAACCGCCCCGTTGTTCATTTGCGCCCGCTTGTTGATTTGCATTTGGGTTTTGCGACTGATTTTGTGATTGGTTCTGTGATTGGTTTTGAGGGTTTTCTTTTGCTTTCATTGCGTTTTCTAGCTTAGATAATGCGCCTGTATATTTTGCATTGCCCTCATCAAGAGCGATAGAAATATTCAACTGGCTTTTACTTTCTAAAAACCAGCCTTGACCGTAATATATCATAGCTTGATAGTAGTGCCATTCTGCGTTTCTATTTTGTAAAACATCAAGCTTTGATTGCGCGTCATCAAAATCTTTATTTTTTATTGCGGTTTCAATTTCGCCGTAAACATTGCCAAAATTTTCCACGACAATACGCTTATCTAAATCGTCCAAACAATCGTTGTACGACTTTTCAATTTGATTTAACATTTTTGTGGCATTAGCGCCTTCTTCGCCCTCGCAAAAAATCTTTTCTTGATATTCCTTTTTTATTTTTGTATAAGCATCTTGAAGTTCTGCCCTATTGCAATCGTTAGATAGCCCAAAAATTAAATACGGGTTTGTTTGCATTTTTCAATACTCCTTAAAATTTCCTTTGTTCTTTGTAACAAACCATACCAAACAATGTTTGTTACAACTCCATTGTTATCGGCTAATGTGATGTTAGCGTAATTTTCTTTAATAATATTATAACACCCAAACAAAATTAATTCTAGTGTTTCTTTTTTATCTTGTAAAAACTGTTCTTTTGTTATAAAATTGTAATCAACTAAAAAAACATTATAACTTTTGTCTTTAAAATCTTGCGCAATATCATCAATAGCGTCAACTAAATAAATCCATTTGCCAATATTGTACATAAAAACTTTAATGCTTTCGGTGCATTTTTCTTGCAAAACTTCTTGCCCTAACTGCGCAAGCATATTTGCAAACGGGTGCGCAACTTTATCAGGACTAGCGCAATTTGCCTTTTCTTGAACACGCAAATTGTCATAACCTTTTTTAATAATTTCATCAATTTTTGGCAATTTGTTTTTAGCTTTTTTGTAATGTTTGTTGAGCAAAACAAAATTTATAAACTTGTACTTAGCTGCGCTTTCGTTATCAATAATATTGTCGCAAACTTTGTAATAAAACAACAATGTGTTAATGTCAACAATGGTTTGAGTTAGCTTGTCATCTTTGACAATAGATTTTTTTTTGGGCGACAAAATGCAAGCTTCTTTTGCAAATTCCACTTTGCACTGCAAAATGTCGTGCATTAAAATACTCAAAAATGTCATATCATAGTTGGTAGATAGCCTCATACACTGTCCGCAATGCTTACCAATACTCTTGCACAAACCGCAATAATACGCCTTATAAAGATAGTAATCTTTTACAAACATATTAGGCTTATCGGGTACTACATATCCAAACATTATCTCTCCACAAAGCCAACTTTTTTATGAACTTTTTTTAGCATTTTATTGGCTAAGTAATTTGCTTGTTCTGCGCCATCACGGGCAACTTTCAAAAGATAATCTTTATCTAAAATAAGCTGGTCGTAACGCTCCTTAACTGGGTTTAACAATTTGCAAACAGCCTCGCCAACAGCCTCTTTAAAATCGCCATAGTTACTGTTTTCAAATTGCTTTTGAGCCTCATCAAGTGTCTTGCCTGTAACCTTAACATAAATTGTTAATAGGTTAGAAATACCTGCTTTTTCCTCAGTTTCGGCAAAATAAATTTTGTTTTCGCTATCGGTTACCGCCTTGCGAAACTTGCGCATTATGGTATCTTTATCATCAAGCAACGAGATTGTAGCGTTTTCATTTTCATCTGATTTGCTCATTTTTGCGCTAGGATTTTGCAAACTCATAATTTTTGCGCCAACATTTGGGATATACCCCTCAGGCACGGTAAATGTTGGGCTAAATAAGTTGTTAAAACGCATCGCTATATCACGAGCTATCTCTAAATGTTGCTTTTGGTCAATGCCAATTGGCACTAACGCTGTGTTGTACAACAAAATATCACTAGCCATAAGCACTGGATAATCCATTAAACCCATATTAATATTATCACTGTTTTTTAAAGATTTATCCTTAAATTGCGTCATTCTGTTCATTTCGCCAACATAAGTAAAACAATTTAAAACCCACTGCAATTCTGCATGAGCAGGCACGTGTGATTGAATGTATAAAATGTTTTTGTTAGGGTCCAAACCGCAAGCTAAATATTGCGCCAAAAATGAGAGTGTCCTCTTGCGCAATTCACTAGGAACTTGCCTAACCGTTAAAGAATGCATATCAACAATACTATATATGCATTGATATTCTGGATTATTTTGTAATTCTAACCAATTGGAAATTGCTCCAATAAAATTGCCCAATGTAATACAGCCAGTTGGTTGAATACCACTATAAATAACTTGCTTATCCATAATAACTCCTTAAGATTTATAAAAATTATTATAACACATAAAGTTTTAAATGTAAATTACTTTATCATTTGCAAACCTTATTGGCGGGCTATATTAACAATACAATATTATATTATTAACAAATTATTGTTAAAATTGCTACAACTTTTTAACAGTTTGCGCTAAATTTACTAAATATTAACAAAATTGGCAACCTTTCAGTTGCCAATTAATTTTTATTTTGTAGTTTTTTGTTGTTTTGTTTTGTAGTTTTTTTATTGCTTTACATTTAACTTTTTATTGCTTAACCTTTAGCTTTTTTTATTTGTTATATCGCTTGTTTTTAGCTTTTTATTTCTACTTATTTAACTTTTACTGTATAGTTTTTTGTTGCACAGTTTTTATTTAGTTTTTTGTCATATAGCTTGTTTTTAGCTTTTATTGCATAACTATTAGTTATATAATTTAAAGCTGTTTGTTGTTGACATAATTAATAACTTCTTGCTTAATATCTTTTTTGTCAATCACTTTTTTATACAAAATTTTCCTGCCTTTTAAATTTGCAAGAGGCTTAGGAATATCAAAACAGGAAATATCTTTTAGCCTATCACAAGCGGCGTAAGCATCAGTTTCGTTGGTGTACTCAATGCTATTTAGCACATCACACGGAAACTTAAATGCGCTTGCAGTTGATACAATAACGGTTTTTGATTTGTCGCCAGATTTGGCTACATAATCGTTGTACACCGACATTGCAACTGCGGTGTGAGGGTCTAACAAGTAGTCGTATTCATCATAAAAATCGGCTATGGCTTGGCTTGTTTGTTCCTCGTTTGCGCAACCTGCAATAAAATCCATATTTTTAATATCATTAAAATTGATGGCATATGCACCGCTTTCTTTAAGTTCCTTCATTTTTTGCGCAACAAATTTGTCATCTCTGCCACTCATTTCAAACAACAATCTTTCTAAATTGCTGGATACCAAAATATCCATTGATGGCGACATTGTTTTGTAAAATTTGCGTTTTGTGTTGTAATTGCCTGTTGTAAAAAAATCGGTTAGTATATTGTTTTGATTGCTTGCGCAAATTAATTTGCCTATTGGCAAACCCATACATTTTGCGTAATAACCTGCCAAAATATTGCCAAAATTGCCACTTGGCACACAAAAATTGATTTTTTCGCCCTCTGTAATCTCATCAGCGTTAAGCATATCGCAGTAACTAGAGATATAATAAGCGATTTGTGGCGCTAATCTGCCCCAATTAATGCTGTTTGCAGAAGATAAACGATAACCTTTACTCTCTAAAAATTTTATAGTTTCGGCATCGTTAAAAATAGTTTTTACAGCGCTTTGAGCGTCATCAAAATTGCCCTCAATTGCGCACACAAAAACATTTTTGCCTTCCTGCGTCATCATTTGCATTTTTTGCATATCTGAAACGCCAGAAGATGGATAAAACACAATTATATCGGTATCTGGCACATCTTTAAAGCCTTCTAACGCAGCCTTGCCAGTATCGCCACTTGTTGCAACTAAAATTAATGTACGATTAGTTTGGTTGGTTTTTTGGCGTGAAGCCGTCATAAGATATGGTAAAACTGTAAGCGCCATATCTTTAAATGCGCAAGTTGGGCCGTGCCACAATTCCAAAATAAAGATATCTTCGGTTATTGCCATCAACGGGCAAGTGTCCTCGCCATCAAAACGAGAATACGCCTTTTGAGTGTAGCCCAAAAGCTCCTCATAAGTAAAATCTTCCATAAATTTTGCCAAAACAAATGCCGTGCGTTCTGGATAATCCATTTCTAGTAAAGCTTTGTAATCTTTTTTGCTTAATCTTGGAAAAGACGATGGTACAAATAAGCCACCGTCCTTAGATAATCCATTAACAATAGCAACACTTGATTGACACTCATCTGCTTTATTGCGAGTGCTAATGTATGCCATAATTACTCCTTTAAAAAATTATTTTATATATTTAAGAATAAAGTCTGGCAATTCTTCTTTAACTGCGCTAACAGTTAAGCAAAAATCAACGCCATTCTCTTTTGACAAGGTGTCTAGCATAGTGTAAAGTTCTTTCATTTCGGCAATATTTTTGTTTACCATTCTGTGTGCGCCATCAATGTAAATACTTTTTAAATCGTGGTCGCCAGCAACCAAACCTCTAATAAAGCCGGATAAACCTAATTCTGTTTTTATGTTAAATTCTTGTGAGTTAATATAGCGGATTTTAGAAGAAATCTCAAAAGAATATCTATCTGTATCCGTTACAAATGCTATGTTTGTATCACCAATACAAGAGTTTGCCAAATCAATAATACGTTTAGTTTTCCCTGAGCCCTTTGCACCATAAATAATTTTTATCATAAAGTTCTCCTCCTATACAATAATTATAACATATATATTTTTTTTTACAAGTAGCAAAGTTAAAATTTTACCATAGCGTAACGCTAAATTTACAATTAAAAAAAATTAATCTAAAAAAGTTGCTTAAACAGTATTATTATATTGCTTGGCACTGCCAATATTGCAAAATTGTTGCGGTTACTCAAGCTTTATTAAGATTTTGCAACAACTTGTTTTGCCGTTAACTTATTTTGTGTTGGTGGCTTATGCATTGTGCCGTTTAACTTAATTTGTGTTGGTGGCTTATGCATTGTGCCGTTTAACTTATTTTTTTTACTTATGCTTTATTAAGATTTTGCAACAACTTGTTTTGATTTTCAATTCGCAACGCCTCAATCATTTCAAAAATGTCGCCATCTAAAAAATCGCCCAAATTATAAAGTGTCAAGCCAATGCGATGGTCGGTAATTCTGCCTTGAGGAAAATTGTATGTTCGTATTCTTTCGCTTCTATCGCCTGTGCCCACTTGATTTTTGCGGTTAGTAGAATATTCTTTATCTTTAATTTGTTGATAATGGTCGTATAATCTGCTTTTAAGCACCTTCATAGCTGTTTCTCTGTTTTTTATTTGAGATTTTTCATCTTGACAAGTAACAACTAAACCGGTTGGCAAATGAGTGATACGGATTGCCGATTCTGTTTTGTTAACGTGCTGACCACCTGCGCCAGATGAACGATAAGTGTCAACTTTGATATCTTTTTCTTCAATTTTAACTTCAACATCTTCAATTTCGGGCAAAACTGCGACAGTTGCAGTAGAAGTGTGCACCCTACCTTGCGATTCGGTTGCAGGCACTCGTTGCACCCTATGCACGCCACTTTCAAACTTCAAATTGGCGTATGCGCCCTTACCGCTAATCATAAATGTAACTTCTTTAACACCGCCTAAATCGGTGTAATTCATATCAATTTCTTTAATTTTCCAACGCATTCTTTCAGCGTATCGCATATACATACGTTGCAACTCTGCGGCAAATAATGCAGCCTCATCGCCACCTGCGCCACCCCTTATTTCGACAACAACGTTATTGTTATCATTTGGGTCTTTAGGCAACAACTCCACCTTAACTTGTTCCTCAAGCTTTTCTTTTTGTTTTAACGCTTCATAGTATTCTTCTTGCGCTAATTGTTGCATTTCTTTGTCGGCATTGTCGTTCATAATGCACTTGCATTCATCAATATTTTGCACGCATTTGCTATACAACTCGTACAATCTTACGGCAGGCTCTAAATTGCTGTGCTCTTTAACCAATTTTTGCCAATTTTCTCTGTCGGCAATAACGTCTGGCTTGCCAATCATTTCTGCCAATTTATCATATCTTTCTTTTATAACAGTTAATTTATCTAACATATTATTTCCTTTTTGCTATAATTATTCTATCAATATTTTCTAAATCTTTAACAATTTTAATATCAATATAATCTTTATTTAACATCTCTTTAATTTCTTGCGCCTGACCCAACCCACATTCAAACAAAATATTACCGCCAACTTTCAAAAATTTTGTAGCGTCGTTAATAATTTTTTTGTAAAAATCTAAACCATCAGCGCCACCGTCTAGCGCACAAATCGGTTCGTAATTTTTAACTTCATTTTGAAGTGTTTGGATATCGTTAGTTTTAATATATGGCGGATTAGATACAATAATATCAAACTCGCCCTCAATATTTTCAAACAAATTGCCCAAAACAAATTTAATGCCTGCGCCAGCTTTTTTGTTTTCAACTTCCTTTGTTTTGTCAAGCTCGGCAACACTTTCTTTTGCAACTTTTTCGGAAATACTTTCTTTTGCAAGTTTTGCTGTTGCTACTTCTGCCGTTGCTACTTTGCTAGCTTGTGCGTTATCCGCTTCAATTTCGGCGTAACAACTATTTATTTTTGCGTTTTCTTTTGCCATATCAATTGCGCTGGCAGAAATATCGCTTGCAACCATTTGGCAACTTATGTTTTCCTTTTCAAGTTCCTTAACCGTTGCAATTGCAATCGCTCCGCTACCTGCGCACATATCCAAAATGTTACAGCCATCAAAAGCCAGTTTTTTAACTTGTTCAACAAGATATTCGGTTTCTGGACGAGGGCATAAAACATCTTTATTTACTTTAATTTTATATCCATAAAACTCAGTATATCCAAAAACTTGTTGCAAAGGTTTGCCTGTGCCACGCTCTTTTGCAAAAGCCAACATTTTATCGGCTTTAGATTTTCTAATGTGAGTAACTTCGGCGATTGCATCACGCTTTACGCCCAAAACTTCACACATAATCCAATCTGTTTCACAAGGTTCGTGCTGAACTTTGGCAAGTTCCTTTTCAATTGACGCTCGCACTTGAGTGGCAAGCATTTTTGTATCAAAATCGGTTTGAGCAATAGTTAAATCTGCCTCCATTGCTAGCACTGTTTTAAAGGCTACAATCGCAACTTCAACCATTTCATCAGTAGGTTGCTTTGTTGTCAATTTTTGTAACAACAAGCCCGGTGCTTTTAATATTTTTACAAACCAATTGTCAAACTTTGCTAAAAACTTTAAAATTTCGTAAGAAACGCCCGCAATAACTGGCAACAATGCCAACCTTATTAGCAAACGCAACCACCTATTACTGCCCCAACCTGTTAAGCTAAACACTAAAATGCTTATTACCATAATAATAAACATAAATGTTGTGCCACAACGGTCGTGAACGGTGGTCATTTTTTGAACATTTTCAACAGTTAAATCTAGCCCGTGTTCGTATGCGCTAATTGTTTTGTGTTCCGCCCCGTGATACATAAACGTGCGTTTAATTTCTTTCATCAGTGAAACTAGCAAAATATAGCCAACAAATATGACAATACGGATTAAACCATCAATCAAGTTCATTACAATGTTTGGCAAATTGATTGCCGTATATTTTTCGATAAGCCCTAAAATAACTTGTGGCAAAACAAAAAACAAGCCCACAGACATAGCAAGCCCTATGATGACTGCAAACACCATCGCAACAGAAAGAGCGTCAACTTTAAATGTTTTAGCAAACCATTTTTCAAATTTAGAGGGTTCTGCCTCGCCATCAAAAACTTCTGCCGAACGGGTTAAAATGCCTACGCCCATAACCATAGTATTTAAAAAATTGAAAATGCCCCTAATAAAAGGAATTCTATAAATAACGCTTTTTTCAGCGTTAGCCTTAAAACGCTTGGATTCAACCGTAATTTTGCCGTTATCATCACGCACTGCTGTTGCCATACTGCAACTGCCACGCATCATAACGCCCTCTAAAACGGCTTGACCGCCAATGTTTGTCCTGTTTGTTTTTTTAGGCAATTTTATTTTTCCGTTTTTCACGCATTTAAACGCTTCAACTTCTTCGCCGTTTGCGCCTTTGAGCATAATTAATTCTTCGCCCTTAGACAATTTTAATTCTTCGCCCTTAGACAATCTTACTTCTTCGCCTTTTGCGCAATTAGACAATTTTACTTCTTCGCCTTTTATTTTTTTTTGTTTGTTTGCCATTTTTCCTCTTTATAAAAATAGTGCAGAATAACTGCACTATAATTTTGCTTAATTAAGACTGTAACGTTTCTTAAATTTATCAACTCTACCACCGGTATCAATAAGTTTTTGTTTACCAGAATAGAATGGATGACATTTATTGCAAATTTCTACCTTTAAAACCTCAGCATTTTTGGTTGTACCACAAACGAATGTTTCGCCACAAGCGCATTGCACTGTAACATCGTGGTAAGCTGGTTGTATATTTTCTTTCATTTCTTTCACCTCATTTTCAGTATTACAAAAACATTATAAATATTATTGACAAATAAGTCAACAAAAATATGATAGTTATGCTATTTTTTTTAAATATCCTATTTTTTTTACAAAAATACACAAAATAATCGCTTAAGTTATACATTATAATATAGTCGTATTAAGTTTTGAAAGCTTGCAATATAAAAATGTTAGACTTTTTTTCGCTATTGTGCTATAATCATTTAGATAAAGTAGGAGTAAATATGAAAGCTTGGTTTTTAAACTCAAATAAAAATTTATCGCAAGAAGATTACACATTAGAAAATAATGCCTTTACTAAACCTATTAAAATTAAAATTAATAGGCTTGGTTTGTGCGCTTCTGATGTTAGTTTGTTTGGTAGTATCAACACAAAATTCCCTTGTGTATTAGGGCGTACAGCCATTGGCTTAATTTCTGAAAGCGTTGAAAATAGCGCCTACAAGCTTGGGCAAAAAGTTTTACTTAGCCCCTACAAAAAAAATAATAAAATTTCTGGCGTAAACGATTTTGGCTTTATGTGCGATTACACCATTGTTGAGGAAAATCAAATTTATACCCTACCCGATGGCATTACAGAAAAGCAGGCTATTTTTATTGAAGATATTGCTTACGCAATAAAAACATTAACCATTTTAGATGTGGACAAAACGCAATATGTTTTACTTGTCGGCGCAAGCGCAATCAACTGTATTGTGGCGCAACTATGCTTGTTTTATCAAGCTATACCTATTGTTGTTGACAAAAATAATGATGCGTTAAAAATTGCAAGCAAGTGTGGCGTTTGTTATACAATCAACCCTAACGAAAGCAATGTTGCGCAAAAGGTGCTAGAAATTACTGCCGGAAAGCTTGTTGACCACTGCGCATTTGATGCCGATTTGTATTCTTCTATTGATGAATTGCTAGAGTTGGTTAAGCCACAAGGCAAAGTTTGTTTGTGTGGTTACAGCACAGATATTAACAAAGTTATTGGCGATTTTAGTTGCATTATCAAAAACCAATTAACCATTTTTGGCAATAATAATGGCAAAGATGTTATAAGTTCTGCAATTAATATGTTGGCAAACAAAGTTGTCAATGTTAGCAATCTTATTCAAGCGGAAGTTAACGCTGACAAATTACAAGAAACACTTGTCGATATGTATGGCCGTGCAAATTACTTTAAAACTATTGTAAAAATGGATTAATTTTTAAATACAACAAAACAAAAAAACTCAGCGCAAATTTAAGTTTGCGCTTTTTTATTTGCCAAATATAAAGCTGAATATCATTATATAAAGCTTAACATCTCTATCTCAACTTAGATATCACTATATAAAACTTAACATCACTATCTCAACTTAAATATCGCTAAATCAACTTAGCTATCGCTATATCAACTTAGATATCTCTATAACAATTTTGGCTAATGTTAACATACAAACGCCTCTTAAGTTAGTGTTTGCGTTGCATTGAAAAGATAAGGTTAGCAATTTGATTAACCTTGCCTGCGCCCAAAATTAATATGATATCATTTTTTTGAGTAATGTCATTTAAAAACCTAGCGCACTGCTCATAACTGGTAATATAGAATGGCATATATCCTCGTTCTATCATATTTGCGTACAAATCGTAACCGCTACCGCCAGCAATATAACTTTCTCTTGCGGGGAATGTTGGCAAAAGCACAAGGGTATCCGCCCAATACAAACTTTCAATAAAATCGTTAAAAAGCGCTTTCGTTCGTGAATAGGTGTGCGGTTCAAACACAACAAAAATATTACCACGAGCCACTTGTTTTGCCGTATCAATTGCCGCCGCAATTTCTTTAGGATGATGCGCATAATCAACAATTACCCTAACATCTTTTTCGGTTTTCCCCAAACACTCAAAACGCCTTGCAACGCCACAAAAACTGCTTAAGGCATTTTTTATATCATCTTTTTTTGTTCCGCACAAATCGGCTACAATAACACTTGCAAGGGCGTTTAAAATATTGTGCCTGCCGTATATCGCAAGATTAATATTTACAAAATATCTTCCTTTTTTATAGATGTCAAAGGCAAATTTGCCATTTTCTTCCACGATGTTTTTTGCGCAATAATCACTATTTTCATTAAAGCCAAAAGTAATTAAATTTTGGTTAGCTTCCGCAATAAGCTTGCACTCCTCGCTAACAATTTTGTAATTGCAATGATTGCAAAACTCTGCAAATGTATTTTGCAAATTTTCCAAACTGTCATAACTATCCGGGTGGTCGTAATCGACATTAAGCACAACTCCAATGTTAGGGTTCAAGCTTAAAAAGTTTTTTTGATACTCGCACGCTTCGGTAATAAAGTAATTATTATCTAAAAAATCATTGCCAACCAGCCCCAAACTATCTCCGCCAAAATGCGAAAAAACTCGTTTTTTAGCGAAACACAAAATGTGCGAAACCATAGCGGAGGTTGTAGTTTTGCCGTGAGTGCCCGCCACTGCCACGCAATTTTTGCTGTTTTTTGCAATTAAACTTAAAAATTCGCCTCTTGGCAAAACTTTTATTTTATTTTTTAAAGCATATTGCAACTCGCTATTGTTGCTTGCGATAGCGCTGGTGTACACCACTAAATCTGCGCTTTTAACAATCTCACAATTTTCGCCTTCATAACAATAAACATTATGTAACCTATCCATATGCTCGTTAAAAACAGCATCTGAGCCACTTACTTCACAAAAATTGCTTGCATATTCGGCAAGCCTTATCATGCTAACGCCACCAATACCAATAAAGTGTATTTTTTTTATTTCATTCAACTTATTCATACTGTATTATATGCAGAAAATAAAAATAATTTAAGTTTTTTACTTTGGGTATTGAATTATTTTTAAATTCGTTATATAATATATATACACGAGTTCGTGCAAAAAAAATAAGGTGGTGGAGAATATGAACATAAGCGATGTAAGAATTAGAATTATTCGTAAAGCAGAGGGACGACTTAAAGCAGTGGCTTCAATAGTTATTGACAACTGTTTTGTTATTCACGACATTAAAATTATCGAGGGCAATGATGATTACTTTATAGCAATGCCAAGCAGAAAAACTCCTGATGGCGAATTTAAAGATGTTGCGCATCCTATTGATTCTGAATCAAGAAAAATCGTTTGTGATACTATTCTTGAAGCTTTTAAAGTAGAACTTGCAAAACCTGAAGAAGAAGCATAAAAATTTGGAGTAACATTTTTGTTACTCTTTTTTTTATAAAATTAAAAGGCTAAGTTTTCTTAGCCTTTTTTTTGAGTTTACTTTTTACTTTTAAATATATTCTTTTATTGAGTTTACTTTTTGCTTTTAAAATATTCTTTTATTGAGTTTACTTTTTACTTATAAAAATATTTTTTTGAGTTTAATATTATTTAAAAATACACCGTTTTAATATTTAAATTGTTGCATTTTTAATTTGCCAAACGCAACTTTTATTGCGCTTTTTTGACAAGTTTCAAGTTTATTTTTTGCCTTTATCTTTTACGATATCTTTAATGTTGTAATACAAATGCCTAACATTTTTATAAACTTTTTTGTACACTTTGTTATAAATTTCTAAATACAACTTGTGGTTTTCTTCGTTTGGAGTAAATTCATCGCCACGGTGCACCATATCCTTTAAGGCACTTTGCACGCTATCAAATTCTTTCATACCAACAAAAGTCATAATTGCAGAACCTAAACCACTTGTTTCGTAAGTTTGCACACGATAAACTTTTTTACCAAACATATCTGCGGTAATTTGCGCAATAGCGTCGCTAGAAGAACCACCGCCAGAGATTGCAATATGATTAATGTGAGTTTTTGTACGCTTTTCTAGCGTTTCCAAGCCCTCAAATAACGCAAAACCAATACCCTCAATTATCGCTCGATAAACGTGTACTCTTGTATGTACATCGCTAAATCCTATAATTGCGCCTTTAGCCTCAGGAATTTTTAAACCCGGGCTCCAATATGGTTGCAAAATTAAACCTTCGCTACCTACGGGAATATTTTTTAATTGCGCATCAAGCAACGCTTCTGGCGCAACGCCCATTTCTTCCGCTTGCAAAACTTCTTTTTGCGCAAACTGTTCTTTAAACCAAGTTATCATCCAATAGCCCCTAAAAATTTGCACTTCTGGGTTGTAATGGTCGGGCACGACAGCGTCATAAGCAGGCATAAACCTTTGAGGTTCATAATATTTGTCGGTTGTGGTTTGCACAGTAGCGGTTGTGCCAAAACTTAATGAGGCAACATCTCTATCCAAACAGCCAACGCCCAAAGTTTCACACGCTTTATCCGAACCAGTTGTTATAATTGGCAAGCCCTCTTTAATGCCAGTTTGCAAACTAGCCTCTTTAGTAATATAGCCCATAAGCTCGCCGGGCTTTTTTAGCGGACACATTTTGTCAATTTCTGCGCCAAAAATGTGATAATTTAAACTTTTTTCGGTCATCCACTTAAAGTGTTTGTAGTCGTATGGTATTCTTCCAATAATAGACGCCATAGAGTCGCAAACTTCGCCACATAGTTTATAGTTTAGGTATGCAGACTCAAAAACAAATTTGTCTGTTTTTGCCCAAATCTCTGGTTCAAACTGTTTAATCCAGTTTGCGGTAGAAATTTTTCGTTGTTGTTTTACAGCCTCATGCATGCCTACAAGCCTAAACAAAAATTTGTTTATTAATGGCATTTTATCAAATTTTGTTGCTTTCCGTTGGTCAAGCCAAGTAATTGACGGGCGCAACGGTTTGTTGTTTTTGTCCAAGCAAACAAACACTGCGCGCAATGTTGTTATTGAACAAGCGATAATATTGTTCCAAAGGTCGCCACTTTTTTCTTTAAGTTTTTTAGAAACCTCGCAAACACTTGCCCAGTAATCATCTGTGTTTTTTTCAGCGTAACCAGCCTGTGTTGAAAAATAAGGTTCTACCGACAATTTAACTTTTGCTAAAATATCGCCCTTTTTGTTAAACAAAAAAGCTCGTGTGCTTTGCGTTCCACAATCAAAAACTAAAACTAATGGTTCTCTACTACTCATATCTACCCTTACCTCTCTACTTACATATTTGTTGTTGCAATAATATCCACACCAGTATTTAACACATTTTTAATTACTACATCACCGCGTTTTAATCGTTTTTCAACTAGCGCATTGTTAAGTTGTGCCATAACATCAAAAATTTTCTCTTTAGGTATAACTGCGCTTGTGCGCACAGGTAAAACAGGAAAATCTTTAAAAGTTGTGGCAACTGTCGAACATATAGTCCGTTTTGGGCAAGTTAGTTCCTCTTTTAAAAAGTTTTCGCCCCTTTTGCACTTGTTGCCTTTAACAATTATTTCTCCGTCAATAGTTTCGTAACTCAAATGACAACCATTTGGACATTCTATACAAATCATCATACTCATTGTACACCACCTTTAAGGGTAAATTCAACCTTTGTTTCAATATTAATGCAAAATTTTTCAAAATTTATCTTAATTTCTTCCATTTCTGGCGGTTTTAAAAAGGAATATTTCTTTTCTTGCACAATTTTGCCATCAACTTTCAATGTTAGCGTTGCATTTTCCATATCCTTAAACGCTCTAAAATACATTGTAACATCTTTGCAATTTTTATTTAAATCTAATTTTTGTGGCACCATATACAAAAAGTTTTTGTCAATATTAATATCAATTAGGGCTTGCGCTTGAGGCTTATATTCGCTTGCGCATTTGCCAGCAATCTCTGCGCAACTAGACACATAATCAACCAAATCGTTAACATGCATACAGTTGCCTGCGCAAAATACGCCACTTGCTGATGTCATAAAGCTTTGGTCGCAAACAGGGCCTTTTGTTTTTGAATCAAATTTAATATTCAATTTTTCCGCCACTTCGTTTTCGGGGATTAGCCCACACGACAAAATCAACGCATCGCACTCAATAAACTGTTCTGTGCCTTTTATCGCTTGCATTTTTTCATCAACTTTTGCAACTTCCACGCCCGTTAAACGGTTTTCGCCAAATACTCTTGTTACAGTATGTGATAAATATAAAGGAATATTAAAATCATTTAAGCACTGAAAAATATTACGAGTTAACCCTGATGGCGTCGATTTTATTTCGTAAACGCCCACAACTTTTGCGCCTTCTAAAGTTAACCTTCTTGCCATAATTAAACCAATATCGCCACTACCCAACACCACACATTTTTTTGTTGGCATCTTGCCCAAAATATTTGTGTAGTACTGCGCCGTGCCAGCCGTAAACACGCCAGCAGGCCTTGTGCCTTGAATAAACACTTGTTTTGCAGTGCGCTCCCTACAACCTGTTGCAAGCAAAATATTGTTTGCAAACACGCTTGTAATGCCCTCTCTATTTACAAAAGTTACTATATAACCTTCATTACTTTTTTCAATTTTTGTAACAAATGTTAGCAACGAAACTTCAATTTTACTAGCCTCAACTTCATCAATAAATCTGCCAACATATTCTGGGCCAGAAAGTTTTTCGTTAAACCTTTTTAACCCAAAACCATCATGTATGCACTGCTTTAAAATGCCTCCCAACTTGTTTTCTCTTTCAATTAGCAAAACTTTTGCGCCATTTTTGTATGCGCTTAAACTGCCTGCCAACCCACTTGGGCCACCGCCAATAACAACCAAATTATATTCTTTCATTTTGATTTCCTCCGCATTTTGTGTTGCCAAAAGTTATTACACTTTGCGCATTTGCCTTTGTAATATCTTCAATTTCAACATTTAATGTTTCCGCCAAAATTTTGTTAACTAACGGCCCACAAAAACCGCCTTGACAACGCCCCATACCCGGCCTACATCTGCGTTTTATTGCATCAACAGTTAACGCAGGAACGGGCGAATTAATCGCATCTAAAATTTCGCCTTTACTAATTTCTTCGCATCTACAAATTATTACGCCATAATTAGGATTGGTTTTTATTAAAGCGTTTCGTTGTTCATCATTCATTTTATTAACTTCGGGTATCGCTTTGCGTTTTGCAACAAATTTATCATTTTTTTGCGCTCCGCCCAAAACTTCAACAGTAAACTTTGCAAGGTCCATTGCAATTGCAGGCGCTGCGGTAATACCCGGCGATTGAATACCGCCAGCTTCTATTATATTCTTGCAAAAAATGCCCTTTCGCACAACAAAATCTTCCTCATAAGTTGGCGCTCTAACACCGCTAAAATATGTAATAATATCCCCTTTGCCAAACTCTTTTAACAACTTGTGTTGTTTGTCAACAACTTCGTTAATACTGGCTAAATCGGTTGTGCAATCTTCTCTATCTGGCACTTCTTTTGCATTTGGCCCAACTAAAACATTGCCATCAACCGTGCGCATAAAGCCACCGCCTTTGGTGTGTGTTTGGCTTGGTAGCGCATCAGGTTCTAGCTTGTCGCTCTTTACCTTTTTTTCAAAAATCTTTTCAATAATAGGCGCAAATGGCGCTTTTGCAATGCTTCTTAATGTGTAGTAACCCTTCTTTTTATCCACAATAACGTTAGTGCCTTTGCGTGGATGAATTGTAAATGTTCTGTCCCCTGCCATTTCTGCCACAACATCGTTATAAACTCCTGCGCAATTTACAACAGTTTTTGCGTTTATTACGCCCCTATTTGTAACAACTTGTGTAATCTCGCCATTTTTTACAATCATATTTTTAACAATGGTTTCTAAGCTTAAAGTAACGCCGTTAATTACTGCGCTTTCGGCAAGCGCAATGGTTAATTTGTACGGGCAAACAATACCGCCACTTTTCATAATCGCTCCGCCAAAAATAAAATCTGGCGTTGAAGGTTCAATCTTTTTAAGGTTTTTTGTACTGATATATTTAACGCTTGGCACGCCTAATTGCTTTGCTCTAATTTTCATTATTGGCACAAATATTTTTTCGTACCTTTTGCTAAACATCATTATATGCCCCTTTCTTTCAAAAGGAACTTCCAATTCTTCGCAAAAATCGCCATACATTTTGTTGGCAATAGCGTTGTAGTGCGCTTTTTGTTGTTTTGGCATTAAATCTATGCCAACATGCACTGCGCCATCATTGCGTGAGCTTGCGCCCAATGCAACGTCGTAGCACTTGTCAATTAACAAAATTTTAAGTTTATATTTTGACAATTCCCTAGCGGTAGCGCAACCAATAACCCCTGCGCCAACAATTACTACATCCCAACTGCTACCATCTAATGAGGTATCGTTAATTGAAGGTTCTAGCACTTTTTGCGTAAACCCTTTCAATTTTATATTGTTAATAACCCCAAGATACTTTTTTTTGTTAACTGCGCGCTTTCCTGCCTCAACAACTTTGTCCCAACTATCCAACTCGCCCTCTAAAACAATACAATTGTTTTTTTCATAAATGTTAATGTCTTTAGAAATTGCGTGTATGTTTTTGCAAATATCATTAAACTTCATCTTTTCACCCCTATTGTCGTTCAAGTAGCCGACTACTTTTTAATTATACTTTTTTTTAATAAAATTGTCAATAGTGATTTTGTTAAAACCTTGTAAAAAAATAATCTTTTACTTTTTAACCTTATTTTAATAGGATTTTTTAGTTAAAAAAGTCATCAAATAAAGCCTTGCAATTTAGGTGTGAACCCTTAAAGTTAAACACTTTTGGAGGTCATATCCATTTGTTACAAGGCTAAGTTTAAAATTAATTGTATATGTTTTTTAATATTGCTAAATTACTTTTAGCCAAAACAAAAGCCATGCAATTTTGTTACAAGGCTAAGTTTTAAATTAATTATATTTGTTTTTTAATTTTGCTAGCATGCTTTCTAATGTATCACCGCTATTAATTTGATTTTCATCTTTTGGTTGTGGGTTTGGCTTGCTTTGATAACGCTCATTTTTGTTATTATAGTTGCCATTATTGCCATTTTTGCCAGCATTATTGCTTGCGCTTTTGCCTGCGCTTGCGCCATTTTGGTTGCCATAATTGCCATTTTGATTATAATTGTTGTTGCGTTGATAACTATTATTTTGCCCCGCAACAACTATGCGCTTTGCAACTTCGGCATTCTCTAGTTCCTTCATTGTCAAATTAATTCTGCCCTTTGCCGCATCAACATTCATAACCTTAACTTTAACTGCATCGCCAACGCTCAAAACCTCGCTAGGGTGCTTAATATACTCGTTGCAAATTTGAGAAATATGCACTAACCCGTCTTGATGTACGCCTATATCCACAAATGCGCCAAAATCAATAACGTTGCGCACAGTGCCCGTTAAAACCATACCTTCCTTAAGATTTTTAATATCCATCAAGTCTGCGCGCAAAATTGGAGCAGGCAAACCATCACGAATATCTCTGCCCGGCTTGATAATTTCCTTAACAATATCTAGCAATGTTGGTTCGCCAACCTCAAGTTCCTTAGCCAATTTGCTTGCGCCATAATTTTTAACCAATGTTTCTAGGTTGCCAATTTTAAATTCTGCAACATCACTGTCTGTTAGGTTAAATTTTTGTAGCAACTTTTCGCACACTTCATAAGATTCTGGGTGAACGCCAGTGTTGTCCAAAACATTTTTACTTTCGCTAATACGCAAAAATCCTGCGCACTGCTCAAACGCTTTTGGACCTAGTTTTGCAATTTTTAGCAATTCTGCTCGTTTTGCAAAAGCCTTTTCCTCACGATATTTTACAATATTTTTAGCGATAGTAGCGTTTAATCCGCTAATATATGAAAGTAAACTTGCAGACGCTGTGTTTAAGTCTACGCCAACGCTGTTAACGCAATCTTCAACAACGCCTTGCAACACTTCTGTAAGCCTTTTTTGAGGCATATCGTGTTGATATTGCCCAACGCCAATAGATTTTACATCAATCTTAATAAGTTCCGCCAACGGGTCTTGCAAGCGCCTTGCAATTGAAACTGCGCTTCTTATTGACACATCAAACTCAGGAAATTCTTCCGCTCCAAGTTTTGATGCGCTATAAACAGACGCTCCCGCCTCGTTAACAACAATATATTCCACCTTTCGGTTAACCAACTTAATTAGGTTTGCAACAAATATTTCAGATTCCTTAGAAGCTGTGCCGTTGCCAATAGAAATAACATCAACCTTGTGCTTCTCTATCATAGCCTTTAGCTTTAAATTAGCCTCGTCAACCTTGCTTTGTGGTGGGGTTGGATAAACTACTCCACTATCAAGAACTTTGCCGTTAGCGTCGATTACGGCTATTTTACAGCCTGTACGATATGCAGGGTCAAAGCCCATAACAACTTTACTCTTTAGTGGTGGTTGCAACAAAAGCGGTTTTAAGTTGACCTCAAACATCTTTATCGCTTGCTCGCTTGCCATATCTGTTAAATCGTTGCGCACTTCTCTTTCGATACTAGGAAAAATCAAGCGTGTGTAACTATCATCAATAGCCATATTAATTTGTTGAGCGCAAACATCTTCAACTTTAACATATTTTGCTTTTAATTTGTTTGTAGCAATTTCGTTTTCTAAAACTAAGCTAACCTTCAAACATTCTTCATTTTCGCCACGATTAATCGCCAATATCCTATGGCTAGGAATTTTGCAAACCTTTTCGGTGTACTCTTTATACATTTCGTATGTAAAAGCTTTTTCACTCTCCACCAATTTTGTTTCGATGCAAGCTTGGTCGTGCAATAGTTCACGCAAAATTTTTCTCATTTCAGCATCATCCGAAACTTTTTCGGCAATAATATCTCTAGCTCCAGCCAAGGCGTCCTCTGCGGTTAAAACCTTTTCGTTAATAAATTCTGTCGCCAACTGTTGCAAATCTTTTTCTAAATTTTGCGCCATAATAGCCTCTGCAAGTGGCAACAATCCGTTTTCAATAGCAACGCTAGCCCTTGTTTTCTTTTTCTTTTTATATGGTCGGTAAATATCCTCAACTTCCGTTAAAGTTTGCGCCTTTTCAATGGCGATAGCCAATTCTTCCGTCCATTTTTCTTGTGATTCGATAGAAGTTTTAACTTCTTCTTTGCGTTTTTCCAAATTTTTTAAATAAATTAGGCGCTCGCTAAATTCTCTAAGCACTTGGTCATCGCAAGTTCCGTGCATTTCTTTACGATAACGCGCAATAAAAGGGATTGTATTTCCCTCATCAATCAAACCAATAATGTTTGTAGAATACTCCAATTTTAAGTTAAATTCTTCGCTAAGTTTTTTTGCAATATCCATTTTGTCTCCTTACCTGTGTTATTCCAACCGTTGCATAACTTGTTGCATATTTATATTTGTTTATTATTTTTTATTTATCGTTTATTTGTTTAGTTTTTTATTATAATTTAATTTTTATTATTTGTTTAGTTTTTATTTGTTAATTTTTTGATTATAATTTTATTGTCTATTATTTACAGTTTATTTGCTTACTGTTTTTTGTTTGTATATCATTTTATTATTTTGTCTAGTTTCTGTTAAAATATTTTTGCAGTTTGTTTATCAATTTCCACCATATTATTTAATAATTTTGTTTTTAACTTTCACTATTTAATGTTGTTCCAATCCACTTTGCCAAGTTCTGTTAAAGGCAAATTTTCTCTTTCTTCAATTATTTTTGGCAACGAATACTTCATTAATTTTTCTTTTAGCGCATCAATTATTTGTTGTTTAATTTGTGGAGTAAGCGCAACACCTTTTTGCATTTGCACCAAAAGCTTAACATATGACTTGTTGTTTTCGGTTTGTTCCAATGCGACACAACATTTTATTGATGGCAAAGAGGAAACAATTTCTTCAATTTCTAGTGGGAAAACATCCATACCCGCAATTTTTATCATACGCTTGTAGCGCTCTTTAAAAAACAAAAAGCCCTCGTTATCAAGATAACCACAATCGCCAGTTTTAACCCACAAAACACCCTTGTCTTTAATTAATGTTTGGTTTGTGGTGTTGATGTCGTTGTAATATCCGCTCATTAAAGTGTCGCCTGCAATGCAAATTTCGCCAATTTCATTAGGTGGCAAACTTTCGCCAATTTTGTTAATTATTTTAATTTTCATACCAATAAGTGGCTTGCCCACCGAACCAAATTTGTGCACTTTGTTTGTATTTACGCAACAAACAGAACAAGTTTCTGTTAGCCCGTAACCCTCACACAGCACAATATTATTGCCATATTGTTGATTTACACTGTCAAAATTTGTTTGCAATTTTGGCAAAACCTTTTCGCCTCCGCAATAGCAGTTGCGTAGATTTTTAATGTTTTTTGTGAAAAATGATTTTTCTTTAAGCATTTTTTCAAACATAGTAGGAACGCCTGCAATAAAAGAAACATTTTGTTTTTTAATTATTTTGCACACCTGTTTAATTTTAAAAAGTGGCACTAAAATAACTTTTACGCCCGAACATAGCGCCGTGTGCATACTAATGCCCAAACCAAAAGCGTGAAACAACGGCAACACCATTAGCATACCATCATTATTAAAAATTGGTTCATCAGCAATTAACGCTTTTGCTTTTACCGCTAAAGAATTTAAGGCAAAATTTGAAAGCATAACTGTTTTTGGCACACCAGTAGTGCCACCACTGTGCAAATATACAGCGATATCGTTGTTATTTGTCATTGCATTTTCTGCGTTAACTTCGCTTTTAGCGTTCGCACTTGCGTTTGCTGTGTTACTGTCTTTTATAATATTTTCTGCGTTAACTTCGCTTTTAGTGTTTGCGCTTGCGTTTGCTAGCTTGGCGTCTTTTAAAATATTTTCTGCGTTAAATTCGCTTTTAGCGTTTACACCTGCGTTTGCCGTGTTGCATTTTGCCAAACGCACTAGCTTTCTGTTGTAAACAATATTTTTTGTGGCATTTGCGCTGTAAATTTTTAATAAAGTTTTTTGTGGTTGTTTTAAAAAATCGGTTGCAGAACAAATTACAACTTTAACATCAAGCTTGTCCAAAACCTCTTTGTGCTTTAAATATAAAACATCTAAAACAAAAAGAATTTTACTTGGCACTTGCTTTAAAATAGCCTCTAGCGCCTTGCTTGGCACAAGTGGGTGGATAACATTTGCAACCGCTCCAATTGCGTTTGTTGCGTAAAATGAAATGATGGCGTCTGGTATGTTTGGCAACGCCATAGCCACAACATCGCCACTTTTAACACCGTTTTGCGCAAGAAAAAAAGCAACCTTGTTTACTTGCTCAAACAAAGTTTTATAAGTAAAATTTTTACCATAATAACTGTATGCGTAATTATCTAAGTTACTGTTTCGATTTTTTATAAAATCAATCATAGATACGTTGCAATTATCCTTATTCATCAAAACCTCTAAATATAATTATACCATTTCTTTATCTATTTGTAAATATTAATTATGCCATATAAACTGTTTTAATAACTAATTGCAATTAATTTATTTTAACTTAGTTTAAAATTTGTTTTAGTTATATTCAATTTTGCATTAACTTGGTTTAAAATTTCTACATTTATTTTAATTTGTTTTAGCTATTTTAATTTGTTTTAATTGTGTTAAAATTTGTTTTAATTAAAAAAAGATTGGGCAATTTTTGTTACCCAATCTTTGTTTGTTTTTTAATAATATTATTTGCGCTAAATGTAGTTGCAAATTTTAGTTTATCCACGCTAAAAGCTAAATAATTTAAAACTCTTTATTTTAAAATAATCTTGCTTAAAAATGCAATTATTTTGAAAACTTTGTTAAATCATCAAAAGTTTTAACATTTCTAATGTCAGCTTCGTTGCTAGGGTCGTAAGAATAGTAAACATTGCTTATTAAACCAACTTCGCCATTAAGTTTAATTGCGCTTGTTAATGCAATTTTCATAATGTAAGCTTCATCGTTGCTCATCTTTTTAATTAAACCATTGTTCCAAACTTCAACAGTAAAATCTAGCTTAATAAAATCGATAATTGCATCATCAAAGCCATTTTTCCTTAACATATCTTTCATAACGTCAACATAGCCTTTATCAAATTCAGAACCTAAAATTTTAACGCCATTAACATCAAAAGTAATTGCAGAAGTAGGGCCCTTTTCTAAATCTAGTGAAACTTTAATTGTTTTAAAATCATCTTTAGTGTAACTTACTGTGCCCTCTGGCATAACATTTTCAACAAATGTAGCGCTTTTGATTGCCTCGTAATTGTACATTAAAAACATTCTTGGGTCGTTAGCAGAAATTGCAGCATAATCTTCATATTTATTAAATGTTTTGTTTGGCTTCCATTCTTTTACTGTTAAGTAACCTAATTTTTCATCAAAATTAATGTTCTTTTTTGTAGCTTCACGATAAATTGTAACATCGTTTTGACCAATAACAGATTCTTCCATAATCTTAATTGCGATAGGAACAGAAGCATCTTTAGTGTAGCTGTAATTATCTTGATAAATAGTTAACGCTCCATCTTTATTTTGTCTAACTTTTCTTGAACTAACCGCTTGGTGAACTTTAATAGCGCCACCTGCAATTCGTGTGTCAACCATACCAGATGTGTAT
The DNA here is from genome assembly GCA_036653655.1 of Clostridia bacterium. GTDB lineage: Bacteria > Bacillota > Clostridia > Christensenellales > UBA3700 > JAVVTM01. The sequence goes on from JAVVTM010000003.1 coordinate 23,939, forward strand.
TGAACAACATAATCTGTTGTGTAATAATTTGCTAATGATTGTAAAAATACTGATTTAGCATCAGCTGGATTTGCGCAATCAGCAATAGCCACAACTTGATCGTTAATTAAACTTTCGTTTAACACATATTGACCGATGACATTGTCTGGAGCAACATACTCGCTACCGCAACCAACAAAGGTTAAAGATAGGCAACAAACCACCATTACTACGCCTAATAGCTTTAATAATTTTTTCATAATCTACTTCCTCACACAATACTTATTTGTATAATTTTTATAGTACCTTATTATTTTACCAAAACTTTACATAATATGCAAGCACTTTTTCATTTTTCTATTAAGTGAATAAATATAAACCAATAAACTGCAAAACAGATAGCGTTTGCTATCTGTTTTTAATGTTTTTATTTTGCGATTTATTTATTATATTTTAGTTTTAATACCTTTTAGCTGTTGCGCAAATTTAAATTATGCTCTTTTTCTTTTTGGTAAACAAAACTATGCCAACTGCAAGTAACGCAATGCCGGCAGCAGCTGTAACACTGCCAATGATAATAAATAACATATCATTGTTTTTAGCTTTTGTAATTACAAGTTTTGCATTGTCAAGGTTAAATTCGTAAGTGTACTTGCTTTCATCAAGGTATAAGTTGCCGGCAGTGATTTTGTATTCGCCAGAATCTTCGCCAATTTCTCTACCTAATGAGCCATAAACTTCATCTTCGTTAACATTGCCAGAAAACTCAATAACATAGCTTGGGTCTTTGCCACCTTGCACCTTTTTAATTTCGCTGACAGAAATAATAATGTGCGCTTTATCAATTGTCATAGTTGGAGCTTTTTCGCCTTTAACTGTAACTGTGTAGTTTTTATTGCCAGAAGCAGCGCTTACATTTTGTACGCCAACTTCTTCTTTCCAACTAAATTTAATTTGAAGATTAGCCAATTTATCTGTGCCAACTAATTGTTTTTCATCAACCAAACTAGCTCTTGGAGCAACTGAAACATCTTGATTGTACTGTTTGCTACCATTTTTAACAGTTATTTCAATTTCTTTTGGAGTAACTTTAAATAAGGCAGTTTTTGCAACAACTTTATAGTTATTGTTTTTAGGAGTAACATCAGTAATAATAAAGTACTCGCCAACCTTATTAATTTCGCCAGAAATATCTGTAAATTTTGTATCTTTCTTTGCGCAAATTTTTACAGTTTTTGCAAGTTGAGTTTCATCAACGTTGACAATAGTTTCGACATTGTTGTTTAGTTTAACAAATGTGTAAGTTAGCTTGCTTGTATCAATAGTATTGCCATAAATTACGCTCTGTTTGCTATCCATTACCAATTCTACTTCTAGAGGTAAAATAGTTAACAACGCCTTAGAATGAATTTTTGCATTTACTTTGTAATACTTGCTAAACGCATCTTTAATGCTTAATGTGCCCACAGTAATATTATAGCCATCAATATTAACGTCTGTTGGGTTAACATCGCCTTTTGCATTTGTCCAACCCAAAAAGCCTTGCAACTTTTCTTTGTTAGCTTTCATATCTTCTGCTGATAATGTGTAATTTAAATCTAACAAATTGTGCTCGCTGTAATAAATTGTTTTGCTTTGAGCTTTTGTAACATTAACATTAATTGCAATTTTATCAACATACAAGTACCCCGTTGTTTTTAAGTTAAAGTTTTTAGAAACATTTCTTGTGCCATCAAACAAAGTTATGTTAATTGGGTGCTTGCAAACGATGTTTTCTTGAGCTGTACCATCAATAGGCGCGCCTAAGCCAACTTTCTTAGTAAATTTAGGTAAAATCGTGCTGTTGTAAGCAAACTTGATAGTAGGATCATTGTAAACATCAAGCTGTGGCTTGTAAGTAACACGGTTTTTAGCATCATCAAAAACAAAATCTACATTACGCTTTTCAACAATAACTGTCAATGGATTAACCTTCAAATCAACGTTAGGGTTGTTTACTTTTGCATTGATAACATATTGCAATACATTGCCATTATCATCAACACTATCGCCAATTACAACATAGTTTTTGCCATCAAATAGTAATAATGGATTATTGTTATTGTTGTAATCGTAATCAATTTTAATATCAACACCGCTTAGTTTATCATTTGTAAGTGCGCTTTCTGTAAATTTAAACAAATTATTTAAAGTAGCTTCAATTGCGCCATAAATAATTTTTAAATTATCTTGAGCCTTGCCAATTGTAATTTCGCCCTTCAATTTGTTAATAACAAATTGTGCGTTATTAATGTTTTTATTTGCGTTAGTTAACTCAAAATTGGCATTTGATGCGTCAAGCAATTTAATATTATCAATATTAATGTTGTAGCTTCCAACTGGGATATCCTTGTTTGTCGCATTGTGGTCGGCAGTAATTGCGCCACTAAAGATTGCAGACCAATCGCCTAGCATTAATTTGTCATATATCAATGTGTTTGCAACTTTATAGTACTCAAGCAATGCTGTTTTTGATGCTTCATCAATAGTATATAACAAACTTCCGTTAAATTTGTAAGGCAATTCTACATTTGTAGTATTAACCCTAAAGCCTAATTTGTTATTAATTGGATACTCTTGATTTAACACTTCACTATTTGCATTGATGTCAAATGTAACAACTTTACGAGTTATCATAGATGACAAATTTAAATAATCTGCTTTGTTTATTTCGTAATCGGTATAAGTTGAACCATTCACAATATTTTCAATAATGATAATATTGCCTGCGCTGTTAATAGTAATCTTTTTGTTAACAACAACACCACCGCTAGCTTTAACGTTAGCGTCTTCATAAGTTAAAGTAATGCTCTTGTCGTTAAATGCAACCTTTAACCCTACTTCGTTAACTATGGCTAATGTTATTTGGCTTGGCAAAACTTTATTTGTGCCATCATAGTTTTTGTCAGCTACTTTAATTTCAAATTCGCCAGCAGATAATGGTTTACGATTAATAAATTGAATGCCCTCTGCATAGCCAACCAACTCGCCACCACGATTAACCGAAATAGTTATTGGATAGCCACTATCGTTATAGTGAGTGTTACCATCGCCTGTTATAACAATTTCTTTTG
>JAVVTM010000004.1:0-23369 GCA_036653655.1 Clostridia bacterium
TTACACTTTTGATTTAGCAAACGGCGCAACATTATCTAAAAAAGCGCAAAACAAATCTGCTGTTGGCAATTATCGTGCATCTAACGAAGAAAACCAAAAAATTATTGTTGATGCCATTAACGCCATTTTTTATTAATAATTGTAGGCATTACTAAAAATTAAATTGCCTGTATTTATACAGGCTTTTTTATCTACAAATGAGCTTTTTATCTACATATGGAGGTATTTATGACACCACAAGAAATAGTTATAAAGTATATTAACAAGGTTTACAAAAACGGTTTAACCACCACTTCTGGCGGTAACCTTTCGGTTAAAGATGCGGATGGCAACATTTATATTACGCCTTCTGGCAAAGATAAAGGCACGCTTGTTGCGGAAGATATTTGCAAAGTTACGCCAACTGGCGAGGTTATCGGCAAATTTGCGCCTTCAATTGAGTTGCCGTTTCACTCCTTAATTTACAAATTGAGGCCAGAAATTAACGCTGTACTCCACGTACATTCTCCAAAAATTGTATCTTACACTTTAATAAATCAAGTGCCAGAAATACAAATTTCTGCCCACAACTTTAACACTTGTGGCAAAATTGGGTTTTCGTTGTATGATATCCCCGGCAGTATTGATTTGGGCAACCAAATTGCAAAATTTATTGCAAAAGGTTACGACAGCGTTTTAATGCAAAATCATGGCGTTGTTTTTGTTGCGGACACAATGTCAAACGCATATGACCGCTTAGAAACATTAGAAAACACAGCCAATATTTGCCTAAAAGCTAGGCTTCTTGGCAAGATTAAAACATTGTCAACTTTTAGCAAGCCAAAAATTACAAGTTTTGAGCCTTATTTGCTAACGGCTGAAGAAACACAAGTTGCAAAACAAATTGCGTTGTTTACAAACCGTTGCTATGAGCACAAATATTTTTTAACTAACCTTGGCTGTATTTCTTGCAGAGTGGGCGAAAATATTTTAATCACACCAGCAGAATACGACCGTAGCGATTTTGATTACACCAAAATTTGCGTTATCAAAAATGGCAAATGCTACAATAACTCGCCCGATTATGATTTTAAAAAGCACTTGGACATTTACAACAAAAGTAAAACCAACTGCATATTTGCCTCAAGCCCCGCAAATATTATGGCGTACGCCGTTACAGATAGCGTTTTAAACAGTAGGATTTTGCCTGAAAGCTACATTAATATGCGTGATGTTATTTTTGCCGATACCGAAGATGACATTGCCTCTCTTAGCGAAAAAACTCCCGTAGCTATTGTGCGCAACAAAGGCGCATACACAATTGGCAACACAATGATTAAAGCATTTGACCGCCTAGAAGTTACCGAAGTTACCGCTGGCACATTGATTGACGCTAAAGTTTTGGGCGATGTTTACCCTATTTCAGAAACAGAAATAAATAAAATTATTTGCACTTTTAAGTTGGAAAAATAATTAACCTTCAAACTTACAAAACTAGCGAAAAGGAGAAATTATGCTTACATTAGAAAATGAAAAAATTATTAAATATTTAAAAGAGGATAAGCAAAAGCTTGTCCCTATCGCCGTTGAAAACAAACTTACTGGCAATGTTGTAAAATACGCAGAAGGCAGTGAAGAATTTGTTATTAGCTACCAGTACAAACGCCACAACTGTTTTTTAAGGTGCTCTCAGTTTACTTTGCAAAATTTTAAAGATGACATTTTTGTTTTTTATATTAAACAAAATAATATCGAATGGATTGTAAAGCTTTTTTACGATTGCAAAAATGCGCAAAATGTAATAAAAAAGCATTTAGAGATTCAAACAAATACGCCTGTTTTCATTAATTACATCGATTTAGAAAATTTGTATTTAGGCACTGCAAAACAGTTTACTTGGAGTGTGCCAAACATTAAGGAGCAAATTACAGTTTCGCCCTACATTACAACCCTTGGTCAGCCAGTTTATTTTGGCGCATTTTTTGGCGGAGCAGAATTTCCTACTGCCGAAAACACAATTGTTGGCGACACCATTAGCGAAAAATATTATCTTGGCAGGCATATTGTCAAGTACACAACAGTAACAAATGTTATTGGCGCATCAACAAAACAAGATTTGCTAACTACAAGAAAATGTTTTTTTGATTACATTTATTCATTCTCACGCCCGGTTAAGTTTCGTATTCAGTTTAATTCTTGGTACGATAATATGCTAGACATTGATGAAAATAACATTAAAAATTCCTTTTTGCAAGTGGCTGAAGGCTTTAAAAACGCAGGCTATCGCAATTTGGATACCTATGTTGTAGATGATGGTTGGGTAGATTATAAGGCTGATGAATTTTGGGGTTTTAAAAAAGATAAGTTTCCTGATAAATTTAAAAATATAGCCTCTTTAACACAAGAATTGGGCGCTACATTTGGCGTGTGGTTTGGCCCTCGTGGAGGATACAGCGAGGCGTTTGGTTACGCAAGACGGCTAAAAAAGTTAGGATATAACGTTTGCAAACAAAGCGCAGATATCTGCACTGGCACACCAAAATATATTGATGATTTAACAGATAAAATGATTGATTTTATGAAAGAATACAATGTTGATTATTTTAAACTTGATGGATTTGCTAATAGACCTTGCAAAAATAAAAAACATAACCACTTGGTTGGCGGAGATAATGGCATTTATTTTTACACCGAATTGTGGGAAAATTGGACAAAATCCTTTGAAAAAATGCGTCAAGTTAACAGTAATGTTTTTTTAAACATCACTTCTTATGCGCATTGTAGCCCTTGGTTTTTAAAATGGTGCGATGCTATTTGGATAAACAACGCTAGCGATATGGGTTTTGAAGGCGAAGGTTCAAATTTGGATCAATGCCTAAATTATCGTGATGGCAGATATTACAATTTTACTCATGTTAGACAACTTCAGTTTCCCGTTAGTTACATATACAACCACGAGCCTTGTTATGCCGAGCGCAACTACAATCCTCCCCTACCTAGTAGTAGCCACAAAACCGTTACCTATACCGATATCGAATTTGAACAATATTTGTATATGTGCATGATGCGAGGCACAGGCTTTGTTGAAATCTATTTTAGCCCTTCGCTAATGACTCCAGAAAAATGGAAAATTGCGTCGGAAGTATTTACTTGGGCAGAGGCTAATTTTGATATTATAAAACATTCAACATTTTTTGGTGTGTTGCCAAAATCTAAGGGCATATATGGTTATTACGCTGTTAACGCCACAACAAAAAAAGCAATTATGATTGCAAGAAACAGTAGCGATGTTCCCGAAACTTATATGTTAAAAAACGAGGAGCTTTCACACATTAGTGGCAATTATCTTTTTGGCGAATTTTATCCAAATTTATCTGCTCCTTGCGCATTTAAGACAAGCAACACCATTGCCTTGAAACCAAAAGAAATTAAAATTTTTACAATAGATATTGAATAAGAGAACTACTGTAAAAAAACAAACTATTTAACAAATTAAACAAAAAGGCGCTTTTGCAAGCGCCTTTAAATTTTATACATTTTTATAATTAAATTAATCTATTTCTAATTTGCCAGCAGAATTTAGCTCTAAAATTTTGTTGTTAAGTTCCTGCTGTTTTTCTAAAATTTCTAGCATCAACTCATCTCTTGTGCGCTTTATAACCGTGCCATCAGCCCTTGTTGATATTGTGCCAGCAACTGCAAACAACCCTGTTACAAAACTGTTTTTAAACATACTACCGCAAGATTGATATCTACAAATAATTTGCATACGCAATTTTTTTAATTTTTCCAACTTGCCTTTGCGATAATCTTCAATAAAATAAATGTCAAAAATTTTGTAATACAACTTTTGCGATGGAGCTATTGTTAAGCCTTTTTTATTTTTTAATATCCTAAAAACATTATCTTTTTTAGCAACTTTTGTCGCTTTTTTGTATGTTGACAAAAATTGCGAATTTGCGTTTACATTGACATTAGTTGCAAGCGTTTTGCCTGTATTTTCTAAAACTAAGCAACAGAAATCGTCAACAATCTCGTAATAAATTGAAATATTAGCCTTTACCGCTTGCTTGCTTTGCCTTCTTATTTCGGCAAGCGCGCGTGAAGCGAAAACGCCAAAACATATTGTCGTTGACAAAAATATCAAGCCTAAGGCAATCATAATCCAATCTGAAACGCCAATGCTATCTAATATTCCGCTAATCAAAACTTTGCTATTAAAAGTGAAACTCATAAAATCTCCTTACCTTTTGACTCTTATCAAATTGTCTAAACTAATATTAAAATAATTGGCTATTGCGCACAACACCGACAAGTTTGGTTCTACATCGCCTTTTTCGTAGTGAGAAATAGTGCGCTGTGAAACATTAATTGCAGTAGCTAATTCTTCCTGCGTAACCTTGTATAAGGTTCTTAATTTTTTTAAATTTCTTGCAAAATACATACTATATATTTTATCACATACTCCGTTTAATTTCAAGGCATTATGTAAATATTATTTTTGTTGCGCAAAATTTATTTTTTTAAGCGCCAATAAAGTGCGTTTAAATTTTGTATAAACTAAAAAATTGTGTTAATAATTTTTTGTGAGGTGAATTATGAAAAAATATTTAGCGATATTAATGTTTAGCATATTGCTTGTTGGCGCTGTGCTAATTATACCAAAAAATCAAACGCAAACCGACTATCTGCGCATACATATTAGGGCTAATAGCAATGAGCAGATAGACCAAGATGTCAAATATTTAATTAAAGACAAAGTTGTAGCGCATTTAACGCCACTTTTGCAAAACACAAAGACAAAAGAAGAAGCGATAGAGATTATCAAAAAAAATTCTTTAGCGTTGCAAAAAATCGCTGATGATACACTAGCCCGCAACAATTACAACTACACCAGCAATATTTGCGTTAAAAAAGAAGAATTTCCCTCTCGTTCCTACAATAAAACAACCTTGCCTGCTGGCGTTTACGACGCTGTTATCATAGAGTTGGGCAAGGCAAAAGGCGATAATTGGTGGTGTGTGGTTTTTCCTCCGCTATGTTTTGTCGCCACCCCCTCAGACAATATTGAATATGCCTCAAAGATAAAGGAGTTGATAAATAATGGATAATAGTTACTCACGCAATTTGTTTATTGTCGCCGTTATAGTGCTAATTTTTACTGTAATTGCAATATTTTATATCCCAGCTTTTACTACGCAACTAACGGCAAGTTACAAACAAGGTAGCAATGGCGAAGTGGTAAAAAAAATACAACAAGCATTAAAAGATAAAGGCTACTATAAGCAAAATATTGATGGCATATATGGTAGTAGCACTACAAATTCAGTAAAACAATTTCAGCAAGCAAACAAGTTGGTGGCAGATGGAGTTGTGGGCGCTCAAACGGCAAAGCTATTGGGCGTAGATTTAAATAAAAATCACGGCAACACAAGTTACAGCAGTAATGATGTTTATCTGCTTGCAAAGTGCATTTACGCAGAAGCAAGGGGCGAACCTTATGAGGGAAAAGTTGCGGTGGGCGCAGTTGTTTTAAACAGAGTTAAACACCCCGATTTTCCTAATACAATTGCAGGTGTTATTTATCAACCGTGGGCTTTTACCGCCGTGCACGATGGTCAAATTAATTTAACGCCAGATGCCGAATGTAAGCGTGCTGCCCAAGATGCAATTAATGGTTGGGACCCAAGCAATGGCTGTATTTACTACTACAACCCTGCAACCGCCACAAGCAAATGGATTTTTAGCAGAAAAGTTATGCTAACAATTGGCAAACACAAATTTGCCGTTTAGGAGGGAGTATGCATTTTTTACAAAAAAATGGCGCAAAAATTACCATTGCGATATTAAGTATTATTTTGTTAATACTTATTGTTGTAATGTCTGTTTTAATACCTCAAGGCTCAAATTTTAAAGGTATTACCGAAAACTTGCACCAAAGCGCATTTTACGATTTAAAAACAAGCGTATCCAACATGGAAAACACGCTTTACAAATTTGATGTTAATGTTTGCGACAGTTACTGCCAAAGTTTGCTGTTGAATGTTGTGGTTAACAGTGAAGTTGCAACCACAAGTTTGCAAACCTTGGTGGGCAATTACGATACAACCCAACTTACTCGCTTTACAAACATTGTGGGCGACTACTGCAAAAGCCTAATGCACCGTTTAAGTTATCAAGAAAAATTGGAGGATAGCGACAAAACAAATTTAGCGGATATGGCAGTTTCGTGCAAGGAAATTGGCGAAAATCTTTTGCAAATTCAAGCGCTATTAGAAGAAGATAAAAGTTACATTTTAAAAAATGTAGAAGTTTTAGAAAAGACTTTTACAAATTATAACAGCAAGTTGCAAGAATTAAGCGCCACCGTACCCACTTTAATTTATGACGGACCGTTTAGCGACGCCCTACAACAAAAAACGCCAAAAGCGCTTGAAAATTTGCAAGATGTTGACAAAACTCAAGCGGAAAACATTTTAAAACAATCTAAAGATATCACAAGTATTGAGTATCTTGGCGAAAATGAAAGCTATATAAAGCAACATCGTTACAAAATTAGCGCAAAAAATGGCGAGGCTACCGCTTGTATTAGCGTTAAAGGTGGCAAGTTGGTTAGCTTTAATTTTTATCGTGAAATTACTAATCCGCAATTAACAGAAGAACAAGCTATTAAAAAAGCAGAAGACTTTTGCGTGAAGATTGGCTTAAAAAATATGAAGGCGGTTTGGTGTAGCAATTCTTCTAGTAGCGCATATATAAATTTAGTGCCAAATGTTAACAACATTTTGTTTTATCCAGATATGGTTAAAGTTAAAGTTGCAATGGACACAGGCGATATAATTAGTTACGAGGCAAGCGCCTATCTTTATAACCACACAAAACGCACAATATCTCAACCACAACTTTCACTTGAAGAAGCAATGGCAAAATTTAGCAAACAAAACATTGAAAAATCAACTTTAACACTTGTGCCTCAAAACAATAATAAGGAGATTTTGTGCTACGAATTTTTTATTACCACTAAGGAACAAAGTTTTTTTGTCTACATTAATGCAACCACAGGAAAAACGGAAAATATTTTGCATATCGTAAAGAGTGATAGAGGAAATCTTTTAATATAAAAAAACTAAAATAGTTAGCTAAAGTAATTGAAAAAAAAAGTTATTAATGCTAATATATAAAGGTAAGGAGTTTTATATGCTCAAAAAAGGTTTCGACAACGAATTATATCTAAAAATGCAATCCGAGTTCATTCAAAACAGAATTACTGAGGCAGGAGGCAGGCTCTATTTAGAGTTTGGTGGCAAATTATTTGACGATTGCCACGCTTCTAGGATTTTGCCCGGTTTTGATATGAATTCTAAAGTAAAACTACTTCAAAATTTTAAGGAGCAAGCAGAATTAATCATCGCAATAAATGCAAAAGATATCGAGCGCAACAAAATCCGTGCCGACCACGGCATCAACTATGGTTCTGATGTTCTTCGCTTAATTGATTTATTGCGTGGTTTATCCATTTATATTAACTCTGTTGTTATCACTCAATACGAGGGTCAACCAACGGCTGATGTCTTTCGCAAAAAGTTGGAAAGGCGTGGCGAAAATGTTTTTGTGCACACCCGCACAAAAGGTTACCCAACTGATATTGATACAATTATTTCTGATGAAGGCTACGGACAAAACCCTTATATCCCTACTACTCGCCCGCTTGTTGTTGTAACAGCGCCCGGCCCCGGTAGTGGCAAGCTTGCAACTTGTTTGTGCCAAATGTATCACGAATACAAAAGAGGCAACAAAGTAGGTTATGCCAAGTTTGAAACTTTCCCCGTTTGGAATTTGCCCCTAAAGCACCCCGTTAATATGGCGTACGAGGCAGCTACCGCCGATTTGAAAGATGTTAACATGATTGACCACTTCCATTTAGAAGCGTATGGCAAAATGGCAGTAAATTACAATCGTGATATTGAAGTTTTTCCTGTTATCCGCACAATTTTAAAAAAGATAACTGGCAAAGATACATATTTATCTCCTACCGATATGGGCGTTAATATGGTGGGCAATTGCATCACCGATAACGCAGTGGTAGAAGAAGCCTGCAAGCAGGAAATTATCCGCAGATATTTAAAAGCGCTTTGCGATTATAAGCAAGGTATTATTGAAAAATTTACTATTGACAAAATAGAATTATTAATGACCGATTTAGGCATTTCGCCAAAAGATAGAAAGGTGGTTTGTTTTGCAAAAACAGCAACACGCACGCCAGCTATTGCGTTGGAATTGCCAGATGGTAAGCTTATTATGGGCAAAAGTTCATCACGAATGTCTTGCACATCTGCAATGTTGCTTAACGCAGTTAAAGAACTTGCAAATATTGATGACAAAATTGATTTGCTTTCCCCCGTTATTATCGACCCTATTTTGCAAATGAAAGAAACTTGCTTGCACGACAACAAGCACGCTTTAACCCTTGAGGAAACCTTGATTGCGCTAAGCATTTGCGCAGCCACAAGCCCTATTGCAAAATATGCTATCTCACAAATTTCACTATTGCAAAAATGCGAAGCTCATTCTACTTGCATTTTGCCAAAACACGAAGAAACTATTCTTAAAAAACTAGGCATCAATTTAACTTCTGAGCCAGAATTTGACTCAAATAACTTATATATGGAATAATTGGAGGATACAAATGACACCTTTCTTTGATAACATTTTCAACTTTGATAAGGACGAAAGCAACCTAGGCATAATTGCTCTTGAGAGTGCTAAAGATTTAGGCAAGCAAGTGGATTACTATATGGTAAATTGGTACAATGAGGAAGCAAAACTTAGAGGCAAAACCCAACGAGTTAAATCCTTCTTAATTGAAAGCCACTGCCCTCGTTTTACAACTGGCGATGGTAAAGGTATCATAATGGAAACCGTGCGTGGTAAAGATTTGTACATTCTTTGCGATGTTGGCAACTATCACATCACTTACAATATGTTTGGCTCTGAAAATCGTATGTCCCCTGATGACCACTATTGTGATTTAAAGCGCATAATTTCAGCTATTGGCGGAAAGGCGCAAAAAATTACCGTTGTAATGCCTATGCTTTATGGTGGCAGACAACACAGAAGAAACGCAAGAGAATCATTAGATTGCGCACAAATGTTGCACGACTTGCATACTTTGGGCGTTAGTGATATAATAACATTTGACGCACACGACCCTCGTGTTCAAAATGCGCAGCCATTAATGGGTTTTGACAACTTCTTAGCTACATATCAATTTTTAAAAGCGTTAACTCGTAAGTATCCAAATTTAAATTACGATAAAGACAACTTTATGATTGTTAGCCCAGATGAAGGCGCTATGTTCCGCAATATCTATTACGCATCAGTTTTAGAGGTGGAGTTGGGTATGTTTTACAAACGCCGTGATTACTCTACAATTGTCAATGGTCGCAACCCTATTGTTCAGCACGAATATATTGGCAATGATGTTAAAGGCAAAAACATTTTTGTAGCCGATGACATTATAGCTACTGGCGATAGCGTATTAAACCTTTGCGCAGAACTTAAAGAGGCTGGTTGCAAAAACATCTTCTTAACCGCAACCTACGCTCTATTTACCGAAGGGCTAGAAAAATTTGACCAAGCGTACAAAGATGGCTTGTTTACAGCTGTTCTTAGCACAAACTTAACTTATGTTCAAGAAGAATTAAAGCAAAAAGAGTGGTTTATTCTTGCTGATATGTCCAAATTTATTGCATACATTATTTCTGCTTGCAATCAAAATAGGTCGTTATCTAGCTTGCTTGACCCACACGATAAAATAACAGAATTATTAAGTAAAATAAAAGCATAATAACTCGGAGGTTAATATGAAAATTCAATGGCTAGGACATTCTTGCTTTAGATTAGAAGAATCCACTGGCACTGTTGTAGTAACTGACCCTTATGACTCGGGAATGCGCAATTCGTTATCCCACATTTCTGCGCACGCAATAACTTTAAGTCATACCCCTCACATTCAAAATGACGTGATAAAACTTGAAGGCAATCCAAGCATTATCAATGAAATTGGCGCTTTTGAGGTTGAAGGCGTACATATCTCTAGCCTTAACAGCTTTTGTAATTCTTACGAGGGCGATGAACGAGGCAAAAATCTTATTTTTAAATTTCGTATTGATGGCGTTGACATATGCCATTTGGGCGATATTGGCGAAGATTGCAATTCGCACCTTGCCGAAAGCATTGGTTCTGTTGATGTTCTTTTACTACCTATTGGTGGCGACCACACTATTAATGCCGAACAAGCAAAAAAATATGTGGAGTTTTTAATGCCCAATATTGTTATCCCTATGCGTTACAAAACAAGAGATTGCAATCTTGATATAGATAAAATCGACAACTTTTTGAAACTTTTTGATGATGAAAATATCATTTACAAAAACTCTAATACTATCGAATTTGACAGGTCATATTTTGATGAATATGAAAGTAAAATAATAGTATTACACCGTTAAAATTTACATATTTACAATAAGGAGACTAATATGGATTATGCAAACTATACGCAGGAAAAGCTTTCTGAACATAGTTTATTTGAATTGCGTTATATCGGGCGTGAATTTGGCGTACAATCGCCAACCTCACTTAAAAAAGATGAATTAATATCTAGTATTTTAGAGATTATCAGTGGCACTCAACCGCCTCAAAAATCACGCCGTGGCAGACCACCTAAAAGTTTGTTTCACAATGTTAATGGCGCTAATGGCGAAGATTTCGTTTATGATTCTACTACCGAACAAGATTTTGTAGCTGAGGACTCTAACGATACTTACTTAGAAGATACAATTGTTGAGGAAGATGTTGCGCCTCCTGTGGTTGAAGAAGTTCAAGATACTTCAACTTTTATCAAAGAGGGTATCCTTGATATCCACCCTGACGGTTATGGCTTCCTGCGGGCAGAAAATTGCGAGCATGGCGACAAAGACGCTTATGTTTCTTCAAAAATCATTAGAATGCTTGGGCTTCGCCGTGGCGATTATATTGTTGGTTTAGCTAAACAAGCTAACGAAAACAAACCTGCCGGCGTTACAAAAGTTACTTTAGTAAACGATTTGCCTTCAGACACAGTAAAATTTAGACCAAATTTTGATAATCTTGTTCCTATTTATCCCAATGAACGATTTTCGTTAGAATTTACCAAAACAGCCGCTAAAAATGATTACGCTATAAGGTGTATAGATTTAATTGCTCCTATCGGAAAAGGACAACGAGCAATGATTGTTTCTCCTCCAAAAGCGGGCAAAACAACCCTATTAAAAAATATTGCAAACTCTATCGCTTGCAATTATCCAGAAGTTAAATTAATTGTGTTGCTTGTTGATGAGCGCCCCGAAGAAGTTACTGATATGCAACGCTCTATCCGTGGCGAAGTTGTTTATTCAACTTTTGATGAAACACCCGAACACCACACAAAAGCTGCTGAACTTGTAATTGAACGAGCTAAACGCTTGGTTGAACTTGGGCAAGATGTTGTTATTATTATGGATAGTTTGACAAGGCTTGCAAGGGCTTACAACTTAACTATTCCCCCAACTGGCCGTACTCTAAGCGGTGGTATCGACCCGGGCGCATTGCACAACCCTAAAAGGTTTTTTGGTAGCGCGCGTAACATCGAAAACGGCGGTTCTTTGACCATTGTTGCCACAGCCTTAATTGATACTGGCAGTAGAATGGACGATGTAATTTATGAGGAATTTAAAGGCACAGGCAATATGGAAATACATCTTGACCGCAAGCTTTCAGAAAAACGCATTTTCCCTGCAATTGATTTAGCACGCTCAGGCACTCGCAGAGAAGATTTGCTTCTTAGCCAAAAGGAACTTGAGGGAGTTTGGAGTATTCGTAAAATGCTTTCTTCTGGCGATGGTCAGGAGGCAACGGAAAAACTTTACGATATGCTAATTAAAACCAAAAATAATGCGGAACTTATGAACCAAATTACAACGCAAATTAAACTTATGCAAAAAGATGGCTACACATTTCGCAAATAAATAAAGCGTTAAATTGATTT
This sequence comes from Clostridia bacterium, assembly GCA_036653655.1. Taxonomy (GTDB): domain Bacteria; phylum Bacillota; class Clostridia; order Christensenellales; family UBA3700; genus JAVVTM01. Next base: position 12,044 of record JAVVTM010000004.1, read on the forward strand.
TCATCTTATTAACGCCAGTTTGTTTAAAACAATGTTTTTTATATTTTATTGTTAATTTGTCAAAATAATACTTTTTTATCTATAACATTTAATTTAGATTTCACTCAAAAATATTGATATTTAATTTAATATTATATGGCGTTATATTGTAATTTCGCCATATAATCAATGTTTTATTAATTGCTTAAGACATTTGCTTCTTAATTACTTAAGACATTTGCTTATCAATAATTAAAGCAATTGGCTTATAATTATTAAATGCATTTGTTTACTATCACAAAACTATCAAATGTTTACAATTACTTATTTTTTGCAATAAAAAAACAGCCCTAAGGCTGTATTTTTTATTAATTTTTTTAAATTAATCCTCTTCGCTAATAGCGCTAACTGGGCATTGGTCTGCACAACTTCCACAACTAATGCAAACATCAGCGTCGATATTGTATTGAGAATCTCCCTCGCTAATTGCATTTACTGGACATTGGTCTGCACAAGAACCACAACTAATACATTGATCAGAAATAACGTAAGCCATAACAATCTCCTTTTGAGCTATATTTTAATAGTACTATTATATCACAACCTAAAAACATTGTAAATACTTTTTCATTATTACTAAAATTTTCACAATTTAACCAAATTGTTTTCATAATAAATTATCTAATATCTAACTTGTTTTTTATTAACCAAACTAGCGCACCCTTAAAATAATTTGGCTAAAAATATTTGCTTTATTAACAATTTTATATAGCTTTATTATAATATTTTAACTAAAAAATGCTTAATATTTAATAAGTTCACTCGATATTTTTTAATTAGTTTACTCGATATTTTTTAATTCTTCTTCGCTAACTTCTTCATTAATTGGCGCTTTTACAAATTCCTTGCCTTTGCCAATCACTGTATATTCATCTATCTTGTAGGTTTTATATTCATAACTGCCATCTTCTTTTTCTATTTTTGCCTTAACTTGACATTTTATAACATCAACATTTTCAACATAGCCCAAACCATCTGCGGTTTGAATTTTTGCGCCGTATTTTGGCATTATTTTATTCATTTCTTCGTAATAATCATTTTCGTACTTTAAGCAACACATAAGCTTGCCACAAACACCGCTAATTTTTGCTGGGTTAAGCGCCAAACCTTGAGTTTTTGCCATTTTAATTGAAACCTTTTCAAAATCTTGCAAGTGGTTTGCGCAACAGCAAGGTCTGCCACAAGGCGCTAAAGCTCCTCTTATTTTGATGTCATCACGCTCATAAATTTGTCTTAATTCAATTCGTATGCGCAAAACAGACGCTATATCTTTAACCAAATCTCTAAAATCAACTCTGCCTTCCGCTGTAAAATAATAAATAACCTTAGAGCGGTCAAATGTGTATTCTGCATCAATAAGCTTCATTACCAAATTGCGCTTTTCTATCATTTCTTTGCAAACTTTTATTGCGTAAATCTTGTCTTTTTCATTTTGCTCAACTTGTTTTACATCTTCTTCAACAGCCTTTCGTATTACTGGTTTTAAAGGCAATACAACATCTTCCTCAGACACATCTTTGTTAGCTATTGCAACAGTGCCATATTCAATGCCTCTTGCAGTTTCTACAATAACGCCCTCGCCAACTTCAAAAGCTATATCACTTGGGTCAAAATAATATATTTTGCTCATTTTTTTAAACTTTACACCTACGATTATTGACATTTATATTTTACCTCCAAAATTCCTAAAAATAGCGCATCAAGCACTCCTTGAAGATTGCAATTAAAGGTTAACTTTTTTTTAGCTTTAATTATCAATTCTTCTATATTAACCAGCGTATTTACTGTGTAAATTTCGCTTAGCTGTTGTATCTCGTTTGAACATTGCGCATTGCAATTAACACTTTTTTTAATAATATCATTAAGCAATAATTCCAACGCATTTAAAAAATCACTAATATATGTGGCGTCATTTTTGACTTTAACCAAATTTGCTGTAACCTCTTTGCTGTTTTTCATATTTAACAAAACATCTTGCGCCACTAAATATTTTTCAAAAAAAGTTTTATCTTGGCAGTAATTTAGCGCATTTGTTATGTTTCCAAAACAGCTATTTGCTATTAAATCAACATTATCAAAAACGCCCTCCTGCTGTAAAATTGCTTTTATTGTATCGCTAGAAAATGCGCAAATATTAATTTTTTTACTGCGTGATTTTATAGTGTCTAAAATTGCATTTTCTGCGCTAACCCCAAGTAAAATAATAACATTTTTAACAGGTTCTTCAAGCGTTTTTAGCAATTTATTTTGCCCAATAGGGTTAATTTTGCACGCTTCTGGCACAACATAAACTTTGTAGTTATCTTCATATGGGCTAATATAAGTGTTTTCTACCATATTAGAAATAACTTCAACCGATATATTATTTTTTTCCGCCTCAATATATTTAACATTGCTGTGGCTTTTAGCTTTAGTTTTAACGCAATCGCTACACTTTCCACAGTAACCATTTTTGCACATTATCAAGCCCACTGCGCTATCCAAAAACTGTTGCAACGCTATGCTGTCGTTAGAAATTATCATATAGCAATGGTTTAATGTGTTGTTAGCTTTATCTGCTTCTAACTGCTTAAAAGCAGGCGTATCCATAATAAAATTTTGCATTATTTAATATATCCTTACTTAGTATATCTTTATTTGATATATTCTTACTTAGTATATCTTTATTTGATATATCCTACTTAGTATATCTTTATTTAATATATCTTTATTTAGTATATCCTTACTTAATATATCTTTACTTAATATATCCTCTTTCTTTAAGAAGATTGATAATTACCACGCTTGTTTCAAATTTTGTATCTAGTGTCTTAAAAACTAAAAACCTGCTTGGCTCTCTTTCGATAGCAAGCTTGTAGCCCTCATACACCTTCATATGAAAATCTAAATTTTCACTTTCTAGCCTGTCGTTAGCATCTGCGCCACCCTTGCGTTTAAAGGCTTTATCTGGCGCTAAATCCAAAAATACAGTAGCGTCGGGTAAAACATCTTTGCAAGTTAGTTTGTTTAATGTATCAACATAATCCACGCCCAAACCACGCGCAAAACCTTGATAAGCAAAAGTGCTATCAATATATCTATCACAAATAACAAGTTTACCTTGCGCTAATGCAGGCGAAATAACCTCGCTAATTAGTTGCGCCCTAGATGCGCTATAAAGCATTAATTCACAAATATCACTCATATTTTTATTTTCTATGTCTAAAATAATTGTTCTTAATTTTTCTGAAATATCAGTTCCGCCCGGTTCTCTAATAAAAACTGCCTCTTGATTGGTATTTTGAAGGTATTCTTTAAGTAACCTAACTTGAGTAGATTTTCCAACGCCCTCACACCCTTCAAAAGTTATAAATTTGCCTCGCATAATTTCTCCTTAATCCTATTATTTTAACACACATACCTTGTCATTTACAAGCCCAAACAGTTTATTTTTATTTTTTAACAAATATTGTAAAATTTCCTTATCAATAATATCGCCATATTCCACAATTGGCACGCCCGGCGGATACACTCCCAAGGGCGCTAAAGTTACGCAACCTAAGCAATCTTCCAAATTAACAAACTGTTTTTTGCCATTCAAACTGCCTTTTTTTGCTTGCAAAACCGCTTGTTTACTAACTGTTTTTTGCGGTTTAATTTGCGCTAGCGCCCTTAAAAAAGCCTCTGCCTTAGTGTAATTAAAGGGCGTAAGTATTAAAACTATTTTGCTATCTGTGTTCATTTCTACAAAAAAGTTTTGCGCTTCTAACTCACTTACAATTTTGTTTGCATCGTATTCTTTTGTGTCAATTACAAATCTTGTAAAATCTGCCGTTTCAATAATACTAAAATATTCTGCGCTGTATTGCGCTTTTAATGTGGTAACAAAATCTAAAATATTTTTATAGATTTTGGCATTATCTACAATATATGCGCGTGCAAAATCGATACTCGCCATTATCATATAGTTGGGCGAAGTGGTATGAATTAAGTTGCGCGCATTAGCCAAATTTTGATAAATATCTTGGCTGTTGCAATTAACACAAGCCCCACCCGTAAGCACAGGCAATGTTTTGTGTAGGCTGTTTATAACAATATCTGCAAACAAATTTGCAGAAGTTGGCAACAAATTACTAAATACAAAGTGGCTCCCGTGAGCCTCATCAACAATGAGCAAAACGCCATTTTTTTTGCAAAACTTTGACAACGCTTCAAGTTCAAAAACTTCTCCAAAATAATTTGGTCTGGTTACAAACACTGCGCTAAAAGTTTTATTTTTACAATTTAACAACTGCTCCAAGCTGTCAAACGCCACCACCTTTTTATTAAACAACTGCATTGCGTTATAAAAACTTTTGTGGTTTAATGTAAAAGTTGCAATATCGCCCTCGCACACAAAAACCGCCATTTGAATACCGCAGGTTGCGCCTGTTGTTAGCATTAGCGAAAATTTTGTTTTAAAAGCATTTGCTAGCAGTTTTTCCGCCTGCAAAATTACCCCTCGGCTTCCGTGCAAGTTATCGCTAAATGACAACTCTGTAATGTCCATATTAGCGCTTTTAAAAAGCAAATTATCCACATTTGCGCCACTGTGCCCCGGCGTGTGAAAACGATTTTCCGTTGCGTAAGATGCAATTAAATTATAAAGTGGAGCTTCCATATTACTCCTTAAAATCAAATGGCGTAACTTGATAAACATAATAGTTTAACCAATTGTAATAAAGCAAATTTGCCGTGCTTTTCCACAACATTTTAATGCTATCAACATCGCCATCACTAAAATAATTTTTTGGCTTATTAATTTGCAAGCCTTTGTCGATATCACGCATATATTCTTTTCGCAAGGTTTCACGGTCGTATTCGCTGTGCCCTAAAAAGAAAAACTTTTTGTTATCTTTACTTTTAACAATTGATACGCCAACATCTTTAGAATACGCCAAAACTTGCAATTTTGTATTATCAAAAATTTGTTTTTCATCAACGGTTGTATGTCGAGAAAATGGTATATAAAAATCATCATCCATACCCTTAAGAAGTGGGTCGTTAGCCGTTACAGCGTAATTAGGAAAAATGCCAAACTGCTTTTCTTTTAGCAAAATTTTGTCAATATTGTAATAATGTTTTAAGCCTGCTTGCGCTCCCCAACATATAAATATTGTGGAAGTAACCATTTTTTCCGCAAAATCCATAATGTTTTTAAGCTCGTTCCAGTACAAAACATCCTCATATTCTAGTGTTTCAACTGGTGCGCCAGTAATTATCATACCATCAAAATGCTTGTCCTCAATTTGGTCAAAAGTTTTATAAAAAGTTTCCAAATGTTCTGCGGATACATTTTTGCCTTGATAGGTGCTGGTTGTTAACAATGTAACATTAATTTGCAAGGGAGAATTGCCCAAAAGGCGCATTAATTGCGTTTCGGTATCTATTTTTGTAGGCATTAAATTTAAAATTAAAATCTCAATAGGGCGTATATCTTGTTTGTTTGCCCTAACTTTTGACATTACAAATATGTTTTCGTTTGCCAAAATGCCATGAGCGGGTAATCTTTTGGGAATTATTATTGGCATAAGTTTCTCCTTAGTTTAATATTTTATTGCGTCCAACGCTTGCTTAATATCTTTTTTAATATCTTCAATATCCTCAATGCCCACAGACAACCTAATTAGCGTTTCAGAAATGCCACAGGCAATAAGTTCTTGGCTAGAAAGTTGGCGGTGTGTTGTTGTTGCTGGGTGTAAAACACAGCTTCTGACATCGGCGATATGCGTTACAATTTTAAACAATTTTAAATTTTTCATAAATTGATTAGCTTGTTCTCTTGTGCCTCTAACGCCAAAAACGACCATACCTGAGCAACCATTTTTAAAGTATTTTTTTGCAAGGTCATAGTTTTCATCGCCTTTTAAACCGGCGTATTTAACCCATTCAACATTAGGGTGGTTTTGTAATTCTTGCGCAAGCGCCAACGCATTATCACAATGGCGTTGCATTCTTAAATGCAATGTTTCTGCGCCCATATTTGTCAAATAAGCGTTAAAAGGGCTAATACAATTGCCCAAATCACGCATCATTTGCACCCTTGCTTTTGTGATAAATGGAGTTGCGCCATCAATATAAACTAAGCCGTGATAGCTTTCATCTGGCACGTTAAATTCGTTAAAACGAGCGTTTCCTTTAAAATTAAAATTAGCGCCATCAACAATAACTCCGCCAACACAGCTAGCGTGCCCGTCCAAATATTTTGTTGATGAGTGTACTACGATATTTGCGCCGTACTCAATTGGCTTTACTATGTAAGGAGTTGCCAACGTATTATCTACCATAAATAAAATTTGATGTTTTTTTGCTATTGCGCTAAGTTTGTCAAAATCGCAAATTGTCATTGCTGGGTTTGCTAAAGTTTCGGCGTACAAAATTTTTGTGTTTTTGTCAATCAACGCTTCAATTTCGGCAGAAGTTGCAGAGGGCTCAATAAATTTTGTATCAATGCCAAATTTGCGTAAAGTAACATTAAATAGGTTAAATGAGCCACCATATATTGTACTCATAGAAACAATATTGTCGCCTGCGCTACAAACATTCATCACGGCAAGGCTTTCCGCAGCCAAACCAGATGAGCACGCAAGCGCCGCTGCGCCACCCTCAAGAGCTGCAACTTTTTGTTCAAAACAGCTGATGGTTGGGTTTGATATTCTTGTGTATATATGTCCATCTGCTGACAAATCAAATAGTTGGGCTAATTGTTCTGGGGTATCATAACTGTAAGTTGTGCTTTGAAATAAAGGTAAAACTCTTGGTTCTCCATTTTTTGGAGTGTAACCAGCTTGTACACATAAGGTGTTAAACTTATCCATATTAGTCTCCTTTAGAATTGTATTCTTTAACAACTCTATCTAAACTTCTTCTATTTTCTTTTTCGGCGATAGTCTGCCGTTTATCTTGCAATTCTTTACCTTTTGCAACACCAACTTCAATTTTAAGCAAACCTTGTTTAAGGTAAGCTTTGGTTGGTATTAAGGTGTAACCTTTTTGTTGAACTTTAACATTAATTTTTAATATTTCCGCTTTGTGCAACAGCAAAACACGCCTACGAGTTGGTTCAGTGTTGTATACGCTCCCTTTTTCGTAAGGGCTAATGTGCACATTTTCCAAATACATTTCGCCGTTTCTTATAAGACAAAAACCATCTTTTAAATTGATTTTGCCAAGCCTAACCGATTTTATTTCTGCTCCAGACAACGAAATGCCAGCCTCATAGGTTTCCTCTATAAAGTAATCAAAATACGCTTTTTTATTTGTAGCGACAATTTTAACGTTCATAACACTCCTAAAGCATAATATCACTATTATAGCATAAAAGTAAAAATTTTAAAATAGTAAATCATAAATTTTATTAGCTTTTGTAAAAAATAAAATGGCAAAAAGCACATTGAATATGCTTACAAAATAATAACAAATCAAATGTGTTAATCTGCAATAATTTTAAAGGAAACTCGCCTGCCCTCAATATCGCATTGAACAACCTCGATAGTAACGCTTTGTCCCAAGCTAAACTCGTATTTTGCGCCTTTAACCATATACTTGCTTTCGTAAAATACATAGTTATCTTTTGGCAAATCTTCCAGCCTTACAATGCCCTCACAAGTGTTTTCTAACTCGACAAAAATGCCAAACGAAGTAACGCCACTCACAACGCCTGCAAATTGTTTGCCAATATGTTGTTGCATATATTCAACCTTGTAGTAATCATCAATATCTCGTTCTGCGCTTTCGCTAGCCATTTCTCTTTCAGAAGAAACATCGCTAATTTCTTTTAATTCTTGCGTCAATCTTGCAATCATTTTTTCATTTAATTCGCCATCTAGCAACCATTTAATAATCCTATGAATCATCAAATCGGGGTATCTTCTAATAGGCGAAGTAAAGTGGCAATAATAATCGGCTGCTAAGCCAAAATGCCCTAAATTTTGTGGCATATATTTAGCTTTCTTCATTGAGCGCAACATTATTTTAGAAATAATTGTTTGCTTTGGCGATTCCGCAATAGCGTCTAAAAGCTTTTGAAAACTCATTGGAGTAACTTCATTTTTATTAAAATTAAAGCCACAACCCGCAACAAAAGTTGCAAAATTTTCAATTTTTTCGGCATCAGGTTTTTCGTGCACACGATAGACAAAAGGCAATTTTAAGTTAAACATATGCTTTGCTACTGTTTCGTTAGTAATTAGCATAAATTCCTCAATAATGCCATTGCTTATAGTATATGGATATGGTTCAATAGCTTTAACCGTTCCATCTTCATTCAATATTATTTTGCTTTCTTTAGTGTCAAAATTGATGCTTCCTCTTTCTCGCCTAATTTTGTTTAACAAATTGGCAAGCGCTTGCATATCATTTAACATTGGCACAATTTCTTTATATTGCGCGCACAAATCTTGCTCGCCAGCTAAAATTTTTGTAACGTTAGTGTATGTCATTCGGTAATTATTTTTGACAACGCTTTTCATCATTGTATGGTCAATAATGCTACCGTTTTCATCAAAAATCATTTTAACAGTTAAAGCTAGCCTATCTTCATTTTCATTTAACGAGCAAATACCATTGCTAAGTTCCTTTGGCAACATTGGGTAAACCGCATTGGGGAAGTAAACGCTAGTAGCGCGCTTTAACGCCTCTTTATCAAGTTCGCTATGCATTGGTACAAAATTAGAAACATCTGCGATATGCACAAAAAGAGTGTATCTGTTGCCCTTTTTAAACAAGCTAATTGCATCATCCAAATCTTTGCTGTCATCGCCATCAATGGTCATTGTTAGCAAATCACGCAAGTCCTCTCTGCCCTCAAAACTTTGTGGGTTTGTTGCCTCACGGGCTTGCATTAACGCCTTGGCGCTAAAAATATTAAAAAAGCCATAACTTTTTAAAATTGACAAAACATCACTTTGCCTATCGCCAACATCGCCAATAACTTCAATAATTTTTGCCTCAGGGTTTTTGCCTGCGCCATAATTTATAATTTTAGCGACAACTTTTGTGTTGTTTTTAATGTTTTTGTTGTATTGAGGTGGTATAAATAAATCACTATTATACGAAAAATCATCAGGTATTACAAACCCTACAAGCCCTTGTTTTTGATAAGTGCCCACAATTTCTGTCATTCCACGCTTGATAACATCAACCACTTCGCCCTCGTCGCCACGCAAAATTTTGACGGTAACGGTATCGCCGTGCATTGCGGTGTTTAACCTAGAATGTGGGATAAAAATGTCTGGAACAGTTTTATCATCGGGTATTAAAAAGGCAAAACCTCTTTTGTTGCCACGCAAAACACCCTGCACAATGCTTGATGAAGTAACGCTAAAGTACAAATTTTCCTTTTTTATTAATTTGTTTTGTTTAACCATTCTATTTAAAATCTTTTTAACTTCTTGCACATCAAAATTGTCCTCAAACCCAACGCTTTTGGCAATTTGTCGGCAATTTAAGCCATCAATTTTCAATTTTTCAATTTTTTCTGTAATTCTGTAATCGAAATTCATTTTTCACCCCTAATTAGTTTTAACATTTAGCATTAAATAATACCAAAAAAAAAGCGACTACTAAGTAGTCGCTATACTTGTTATATTGCTTGAATAATGAAAAACGCTATGGATATAACCAACAAAACTGCACCAAAAATATATGTCATTTTTTTTAATATACTCTCTTTAGTCTTTCCTTTGTTTTGACCCATATATGTTTCAGTATCTCCGCCACCGATAACGCCTACGTTACTTGAAGTACCCTTTTGCATTAGTATGATAACAATTAAAGCAAGGCTTGCTATAACCATTAAAGCCATTAATATTGGTAGTAATACATCTTTAACTGGTCCTGGTATTAAACCAATCTCAGACATCATAATAAACAAATTCATATTTTGTCCTCCTAAATATGCTTAGATACTAATTTTAGCATAAACGCATTTTTTATGCAAGCACTTTTTATTACTTTATTTGATTTGCATAGCTATCAATCGCTTGCAACACCTCTTTTGCAACAATACAGTCGTTTTCCGTGCCATAAATTGCAAAAGTCATAGTAATTTCGTTGTGAAAGGTGGTTAATGCTAATTGAATAAACGGATTTCTTTTAATTGAACCTGTCATATAAGCATCGGCAATTTTCAATTTGCCAAAAACATAATCGCTTTCTGGTATAATGCCAATGTTAGAAATAGCAACTAGCGGATTGTTGTACCTTTTGCGGACAACCTTTTTTGCAATTGCATAAGTAAACAAGCTATAACCCAACCTCAATTTAGAAAGCCCACTGCAACCGGGGTAATTGTTTTTAGCGTCCTCTAAATTGTTGTGCACTTTAACAACAGTTTCTTTAATATCAGCGCCAATATCCTCGCCAATAGAGCAAATCATTTTGCTTACAAAATTTGTAAAACCAATGACTTCTTTATCTTTTAAATATCTGCGCAAATCGACAATACAATCTACTTCCATTGCGTGCTTGCCAATTTTATCGGTTAACGCTCGTATATAGCAAGCCACTATAATATCATTTATTGTTGCGTTGTTAGCCTTGCCCCAAGCCTTCATTTGGGCAAAAGTTTCTGCGCTAATTTTGTGTTTAACCACCCTAGAAGGCAATGTGTTAGTGTCAACATTTTCAAAGGGGAAACCCTTCTTTTTGTCGTTTGGCTGACCATATTCGCCCATTCCTAACAACTTTAATTGCTCCTTAACGGTAAAACTCTTAAAGAAATGCTTAAAGCTCCTTTCCTGCGAAACCGTAAATTGTGGCGTAAAATTTTTGTCATTTAAGTAGCCAGTGTAAAATTGTGAAAGCATTTGGATATATTTTTTAAACCCAGCGCCATCACATACCATATGGTTAAACAAAACCGCTAAAGTATCCTTGCCATCTACTCTAATAACTTGCATTTTAATTTGTGGACCTTTAGTTTCATCAATAATATCACAAATAAACTTTTCAACATCTTCCAAATTTTTACTTTCTTTAAATGTTACAATTTCATTAATATTATAGCTATCCAATTGCTCCCAATAGCCTCTGTAACTGTTAGTAATAAACCTACAAGTAATAACGGGTACATACTTAAAAGTAGCCTCCACAGCTTTTTTTAACGCTTCAACATCCATTTTGCCATCAAAATAATATGCGGCGTGCATCATATGGTCGTTGTAATCCTTAAAAAAACTTTGCATCATATCCCATAATTCCATCTTATATGTATTTTTCATAGTCCCTCCATTTTTTTATTTTAACATAAAAACATTCAATGCGCTAG
>JAVVTM010000005.1:0-22303 GCA_036653655.1 Clostridia bacterium
CAAAGTAAACACAATTTATGTTAAAGCTCCAATTTTAGGGCTTGATGGCATTAAAATTGAAAATATTGATTTAACAAAATTAATAAGAGGCGCAATTTATCCAGAAGAATCTATGAACAAAGGACAAAATGGCGAATTAGCAAAGGCTACAGGCGCATTTGATGCTAGTGGCGTTAGCAAACCTCACGTTTACATTTGGATTAATAGAGATAATTTGCAATTAGAAATAAATGGAGATTTCTTAAACAAGATATTTGAGCTTGCCAACCTTAATGTTGGTGGCGTAAGTTTGGCTGGTATGATACCAGACATCAACGCAATACGTATCACTTGGAACAGAGGCGAAGACAACACAAGCACAAGTGCAAAACCATTTAACGGACACTTATCATTAACTATTGATGCAGGTGTTAAAGCTATTAAATCGGTTGATAACCCTATCGCTCCAGATGTTTTAGATGAGCCAACTGAATTAGCTTTAGGATTAAATGTGTTTATTCCTGAAAATGGTTTAGTGTTTGGGCAAACTGGCAAAGATGAAAATGGCAACAAAATTTTGGTTGTCAACGGCAAAGATCCAGTAGCTCCAGCTAAATTTGTTCCATTTGAGTACAACCAAATTAGTGTTAAAGAATCGGATTATATCGATTTTGTCAAGATGAAAAACTTTAATGTAAGCTTGAATATTGATATTGAGATAATTATCCGTGATAGTAAAATTATTGCTGATTCTCCAATTGGCGCATTGGCAAGTATGCTAAACTCTGTATTAAAGGCATCAAAGAGCGCATTTAACTTTGCAAATGGCACATACAAAATTACATTAGCTATTGATGTTAAAATTGATTTGGTTGATTTTACTAAGTCAAACTTTAAAATTGAAATTATTTTAAATGACAAAGATTTGGGTGGTAATGCCACTGTTGATAACTTTATAATTGCCGCAATCTACTATTTTGGCGATGAAAACTTGGCATATCTTGATTTGTCTAACTTGGGCTTGATGAAAGTTAAGTTGATGGGTCTTGATATTAGAGGTTTAATTGAAAACAAATTGATTGGCGCAATTGCAAGCAAGTTTAGTGGCAAAACCTCAAGTAGTTCAGTTGTAAAACTTTATGATGAAAATAAAGAACTTGCAACTTCAAACGAACTTGTTACAAACAATGCCATAGCAACAGCTGCTGCGGGCGCTCCTGCTCCTGCTCCAGTTACAATGTTGCCTTGCGGTTGTAAAAATCAAGAGTGTATCGACCACAAAACTTGTATTAAACAGTGCACTCCAATTTACAACAATAATAAAGAAATTATTGGGTTTAACTGCCCAGATGGCACAATTAATACTGATGCCAAGAGCATTAAAGCAGGCAAATGTGTGCGTGAAACTTGCCCTCAAAACAAAAGGCATTTAACCGCTGATGATTTGTATTGTGGCAATACCGCTGGCAGTTGTATGCACAGAGATTTAATTTCTAAAGGCGATAGCTCTTTAAAAATAATATTCGCAAGAGGCATTAATGAAAAACATATGAATATTAATATCGAAATTAACAACGCATTCTTACACCAAGTGTTAGGTTTGGCGGGTGTTCCAGCGTTAATGGCTAAGGCTGGGTTAGATATTAAAATTCCTGATTTTAACAGCAAAAAAGCAATAACAATTAGCTTAAGCACAAATCTAGAAACAATGAGTCCTTCTGTTTCTGCGCTAGAAAAAATTAAGTTAAATCTTAACTTGTCAAGACCATCTGATACAGTGGTAAAAAATGAGTTAGAATTGAGTTTAAGCAACTTAAAAATATCAAATTCTTCTACTTATACTGTTACAATGCCAGGTACAAATGCAAGAAAATCTTTCTCTGGTTTGAGTTTGGGCGCGCTTAACGGCGTAATAAATGGTGGCAAATTTGATATGGCAAGCCTAGGTTCTATTGTTGATAACGTTATAGATTCATTAGCTGGTTGGGACAACAGCAGTTCTGGAAAACCAACAGGTAGCATTTTAGCTATAAGAATTGCATCTAACGCTAAGTATAGGACACACGGCGGTGGCATGAGCACCAAATTAAGAGGTATTAACTTAAAAATTGGCAAGCAAGATAACCAAGGCGGAAATGCTAAATATAACGGTCGTTTGTATGCTAATATCGCAGATGATACCGACAATTTGGATGTTACGGTTTGGATTGATTTCCCTAACTTGCGTATTGACATTGCAAGCGCATTTGGTTTAGCTCCAATTGCAAATCCAATTATTCAAATGATTGATATTAAGCCATTTGGCACAGCTACAAGCCTTGGCGCATTAATTTCAGGCGCGCTTGGCGGTGGCGGTGGAAACATTGGTGGCGACGCGCCAGACGCTCCGGTTCAAAACCCTGGAGATAACACAAACGCTGGTGGCGCAGCAACAAAAGCTGGCATTGATAAATTTATTAGCGGTATTGTATTGGATGTGGCTAACCAAGTAAACAGCACAGATACTACAATTACAGCGGTATTAAACCCAGTTGGTATTAACGAGCTTATTCAAAAGATTAACAATCTAATGAAAGGGTTGGTTAAAAATGGCGATGGCACTCCTAAATATGGCGCAACCGAACCAAATACTTCTATCCCTCGTGTTATACTTGAAATGTTGCATGGCTTGCTAGCAGGCATGAAAGTTCCAGTTGGTTTGTTATCTGCGTTTAACGCAGGCATTGTTGATATTGCAGCAGCGTTGTTCCCAATACCTACAGTTGGCGTTGGCGATACAGTTGAAGCAGTAATTCACTTAGATGCAAACAACATAATTAATGGACATAGGTCTGCTTTATACCTAATTACTTTGCATATAGCAAATTCTGCAGGCGAACAATATGACATTACAATTAATGCAAACGGCATAAGAATGTTGCCAGTAGAAAGCGCTAACCCAGTATTTGGCGCGGGTCAATTGGTAAAACGAAACATTGCAGATCCTTACAACCTAGACCAAAACGCTAATGGCACAAAAGATTATTTAGAAAACTTGCCAACAAGAGCAAATGTTTCGTACTATTTTGACGGCGGAACAGAAGTTGTTGCTAAAAACGGCGTTGTAAATATGAATTGGGGCGATTTGGGACAATTAATTGACCCAACAAGGCCATCTTCATATAAAGGCGATACATCAAATAAAATTAATATCGAAGGTTATATCCTAAATCAAAGGTACAACAATAGCCAGTTAGTTGCTGAGTTGTTGCCACAAAATGTAAGAAAAGCTAAAATGATGAGCGGTAAAATGCTTGATGGTACTTCTGTTGTTGTGCCAAATGTAATTTGTGATGGCTTAACTTACCCAATGGTAATTGACCCTTACAACTTGCCAAAATTGTCATCAACTGTAACTATTAATATGGTAAACAGCGTAAATGAAAATTCTCTTGGCAATGGCGCAGATGTTGGCACAATGACATTTACAAATTGTAAGTGGGATTATAGCGAAATAACTAAGGATTTCTTCGGTCAAGAAGGCGCAGCAATTTACCTAACTTATGGTAACGGCGTTTGTAAAGATGTTAAATTGAGGATTCCTGTATCAGTTAAAGCAAAATCATTGTTGGGCTTGAGCTTCTATAAAGATACTGATGAAGTTAAAGTAACCGAAAACGGTGTTGAAAAGGTTAAAAAAGTTTTTGAAGATGGTTACTACAACTATGATATAGTTGGTTGCCCATTGACATTTGACCCTTACAACTTTAAAGGTTTACCAACAAAAGTTTTGGCTAAGTACGAAGGAAGTTTTGCTCCAATCGAAGTTGAAGCTAAATGGATTTTAACTGATAAACAAAACAATAAGATTAATATAGCTCCAGATTATAGAGGCGCATCTTATAGAATTGATGCTTACATTGGTAATGCGCAAGTTGGCTATCAATTGTTAGAGGGCATATTAATTAAGTTTATGCCAAAACAAATTGAGCAAATTGTGTTTACTGAAACCAATTTAGCAAAAATGGTGTTTGACCCTTATGATGATACAAGAAAGGCAACAGATGTAAACAATTACCCAGCAAAGGCAAAAGTTTTGTTTACTGATGGCACTTACTTTAAAGAAAAGGTTAATGGCGAAGATAATTACTTTATGTCATTAAGCTGGAACTTTAATAAGGTAAAAGTATCATATCTTGGTGGCGTTACTTACGCTACTGTAAGAATTGGCGATACGGGCGCAAACTTCCAAACATTTGATGTTCCTATAACATTAAAGAATAGGCAAGTTAACCTAAATACCTTGGGCTTACTACAAATGCCTGCCGATTATGATATTTTGTCTAATTTGCAAATTACGCCTACAAACAAAGCGTATTACAAACAGACAACCACAACTGTAACTTACAACGACAAAACTGTTGGCACACACATTATTGATTGGGATACATCTGCAGTTAAAGTTGATTACAAAGGTGGCATATATTACGCAAAAGCAAAAATTGGCAATGCGTATGGCGGAGTACAAGTTATTGAAGTGCCTGTTAAAATTTTAAGCAGAGAAGTTGTTAACGTTAAGTGGGATAAGGCTAGTAACACGGTAAATACAATAGATTACCCAATAAGCATTAATCCATACAGCGATGTTATCGACCAAAACACTTTACCAAAAACAGTAGATTTGATATTTACAGATGGTACAGAGTACAAAAACTACAAATTAATTAGCACCAACTGGAATACATCTACATTAAAAGTTAGCTACACTGGCGATGCATCAAGCATAAGGATTACCTTAACAATTGGCGGTATTCAATATGTTGATGTTCCTGTTAATGTACAACGCAAGATTATTAAAGATATTAAAGTTGAGCAATACACATTTGACGTGTTTGATGCAACAAGAAAGCCAACAGATACAGATATCTATGCAAAAGAGGCTTGGGCAGAATTTGAAGATGGTAGCTTTATGAAGTTTGGTGGCACAGGTGTTGGCTCTAATGGCACAATTACTTGGGATTTGTCAAACTTAGCAAACGCATCTTACAATGGTTCAACAATTTATGCAGTAGCAAGAGTTGGCAACTTGGCAGGTGGCTTCCAAAACGTTAATATTCCAGTGTTCTTTGTGGATAGGACAATTAGCGATTTGAAGGTTAACTTTGAGGGTACAGAAGTTAAATTGCAAAAGAATGTTGTTGCTGAATATGTTATCAACGATATTTTCTCTAGCTTCGACCCAAGAGGTATGTTAAATTACGCTAAAACTGCAATTGCAAGCTTTAAAGATAATTCTACCGCAAAAGTTAAAGTTGAGTGGAACATTCTTGATGCTGTTAACAACTTTAATGGTTACAAGAGTGGCGTTTACAAGGTTTATGCAAGCGTAGGCAATAATTCTATTGGTTACCAAAACTTTGAAATGAACATTGTTGTTAAAGATAGGACTATTGTAGAAAACAAAAAACTTAAAGAAAACATTGTACTTTCTTATGATAAATTGACAGTTAACCCTTATGTGGGCTTGAAATTGCCAACAACTATGAACGTATCATTTATCGAAAACGGCGTGGTTGGCTTGTCTAAGTTGTTCTATGTTGAGTGGTTTGGCGAGGATAAATTAAATTTGACTCCTGAAGCATTTGATGAAGTTCAATATATTTACGCAAGAGTGGGCAATGTAAAAGTTGGCTATCAAGATATCCCTGTAAGAGTAAATGTTGAAAACAAACAAATTACTTATGTTTCTAACATTAATAGCAACCAAAACTTGCTTGACGGCAACTATACAATCAATGCTTACGACAAGAGTATGTTGCTTGACAGCACAATGAGGATTGGTTTTGCAGACAACACATTTGTTAATGCAAAAGTTACTTACAATATGTTTAACTTTAGTATTCCTTACGCAGGTATTGATGGCGCACACAACTATGTAGTATTGCGTTATGGCACAAACGAATTGGCGCAAGAAGTAAAAATTAACATTACAGTTAAACCAATGATTATTGACAAAATGTATTCTGATTTTATGTGCACAAAAGAGTTGTTTAAAGAAACTGGATTTGTTATTTTCTATGACCCTTACGAGTACAACTTGTTGCCAGAAAGCATTTATGTAAAATTTAAAGATGGCACAACAAAACTTGTTGATGTTAAGTGGACTAAAGTTAATGCAAACAGCATGAGAGTGTCTTTGATTAGCGCATTGACTAATGAGTGTCAAGTTAAAGATTATAATTATCAAGAATTGGCTATGGATACCGCAAAAATTGCAGAAAATATAGTTATCGACCCTTACAATTATTCTTTGCCAGACTTTGTTGAAATTGATTTTAACGGATACAAAAAGGCAATGAGAGTAAACTGGGCTAAATTAGGTTTGCAATTTAAGTATGACGGCACAGTAGTTGGCGGAGAGGCTAAAAAAACTGGCAAACAAACTTACACAGTACAACTACCATTTGGCAATGATGAGCAAGGTTACGCTGAAACAGTAGAGGCAACATTATATGTTAAAAACCTTACAATTACACAAATATTGTCAGATTTAACTATTATCGAAGTTGACCCTTACGAAATTAGCAACACATTATCTAGCTTGTTGGTAGTATTTGCAGAGCCTAACGCAGATGGCAACGGATTTATGACAGGTTATGTTGATGCAAACATTGATTACACTTCTATTGTCAACGCATACAAGGGTGGCGAGCAACAAGTTACATTACTATTAGGTAACGCTGTTGGTCAAGTTCAAACCACATTTACAGTAAATGTTAAGTTCAAAAACAGAACTATTAAAGCTGATGTTGCAGATTTAACATTAACTATTAACCCTTACAAAACATTGGAACAAAACATTACCGACAATTTTGGCGCAGATGCGTTAGAAAAATTGCCAGTAACATTTACCGATGGCACAAAAGGTAGCCTATCTGTTTATTGGAACTATGCTGATATATTCTATGATTATAATGGCTTTGCTCCAACAACAGCTCAAGTTTTAGTAGGAAACAAGCTTGGTGGTTATCAATATCAAACAATTAATGTTGTATGCAATGCTAAAAAGATTACTAGCGTTGCGCTAGAAAAGGATTTAGTAATAGAGCCTTACGCAAGCAACATCTTACCAAAATATGTAATAGCTACATTTACTAACGCAGACGGCACAACTTACACCGAAAAGGTTGATATAACCGAGTGGTTGTGGAAGAGCAAAAAGAATACTATCAATATGACTTATAAAGGTAGTGTTAACAACTTTGTAGAAATTGCTATTACAACCAACAAATTAACTCAAAACTTTATGATACCATTTACTGTTGCAAGGCGAGTTATTGTTGAATTTAAACTTAATAATATTATCAAAACTATCAATCCTTATATCGCATTAAATGCGCAAACAGATAATATCCCAAGCACAATTAGTGTTAGATACGAAAATGAAACAAAATTTAACACAGTAAACTTGAAGATTAAAACAGATATTATCAACTGGATTGGTGGCAAGGGCTTTGTTGCAGTTTGCGCTGGCAGTGATTTTGCTGGTTGGCAAGAAACTACAATGGAAGTTAATGTCGCTCAAAAATATGTAACGGAAGTTGTTAGCGACGGCGTTGTTATTGTGGCAGGAAAGTTGGTTAATAAAGTTAACAATGTTGTAACTCCATTTAACCCTTACGAAGCAATAAATTATCCTACAAGCTTAACTGTTAAGTTTGCTGATGGCACTCAAATGGCATTAACTGCAAGAAATTGGCAAATTAAAGATATTAACGGTTTAGTAGTTAAAAACTTGTTTGAGGGCAGTGAAAATTGTTACTTACAATGTGAAGTTGGCAATGAATTTGGCGGATGGCAACAAATATCTGCAAACCAAATTAAACTTGATATCCAAAAATATGTTGTAACAAACGCAGGCACAGCGCAAACAATTACTATCAATCCTTATGGCTTGGGCTTGGATAAACAAGTTGTCGTTGTTAATATTAACGGCGTAGAGCACAACTTTACTATTGGCGACAAATTAACTCACAAATTGCCTTTTGAATTAAGAGGCGAATGCAACATTAACTTTAATGGTGGCGTTTACAATATGTTGGCTGTTATTGGCAACGAGATTGGTGGCACTCAATTAATACCACTTACCGTTGTTGTAAACAGACAAATAATCTCTAGTGTTAACACAGAAATTAAAATTAACCCACTAAATAATATTGCTGAAAGTATTCCAAAAACTGTAAATGTTACTTTAACAAATGGCAACATAATTGATGTTGCGGTTGTTGGTAGCGATTACAGCAATCTAAAGCTAGTTTATGTAAACAACAGATATGAGTTAACAGGCAATATGAGGTTGGTATTGGGCGTTGAAAACGCAGGCACACAAGGCTTCTATGTTACACCTACACTTGCTCAAGGCGAGTTTGGTATCGCTCAAGTTTGGCTACAAGTTAGCTCAAGCGAAGGCAATAAATATGTTTCTAACACGGTAGAATTGGGTGTTGGCGAGTTCTTTGCGCTAAACAACACAATTAAAGTTAGGACTGTTGATAATAGAACTATCGAAAATGTTAAAGTAAAATGGAACTATTCTACAGTTGATTTCAGCAAAATTGGCACATATGCAATGACCGCTAACTTAAATGGTCAAAACATTGTATCAAAAATTATAATTACACCTGATAGGCACGTAGCTGGCGACAATTTGTTTAAAGCAGTTGGAGCAGAAAAAGCAGGCAGTATCAGAGAAATTAACTTACGCCAAGGCACAGCAGTGCTTGCAGAGGATAGAGCGCAAATTTACAAAAACACTATCACACAATATATCACTACAAATGAGGGTCTTGTCGAAAAAACATTTAACATCGCATGGACACAATTTGCAAATACAAAAATGAATGGTGTTTCTAACGCAGTAGCGCTTGTTAAATCTGAAGCTTTATCTGAAAGTATTATAGTAAAAGCCAATGTTTATAGTAGATATCTTGCTGATATCGCAAAAGATGGCAGCAGTTATCCTATAAACAAGGTTATTATTAACGGCACAGAAATTGTTATTGGCGCAAATGGCACACACGCTCAAACCGAAGTTGAAGTTAAAAAAGGCGCGGCAATTGTGTGCTCAGTGCAAGCGACAGAAAAATCTGGTAGCAAAGTTACATTTGCGGTAGCATTAAGCGGAGCTGAAGTGGTTGAAAATGTTGGTACAACACCAGTTAGCTTTACTATTCAAAACTTTAAAGGTCAAGACTTAACTTTTAGCATAATTATTAAAGTAATTCTTTAATAACTATTGCAAAAGTACAGTTATTTATGGTATAATTAGGTGTTTGGGAAGGAGTAGATTATGAATAAAACAAAAAACGCATCGAGGATATTAATATTAATCTTAATAGGAGTTATTGCATTAACTGGTGTATTTTTTGCATCGCAGTTTAATATAAAACATAACAATGGCGAAATTATCACTTCGCCTATTGGGTTTTCAGATTATCCAACTTCGGATCAAAACGGAAAAGCAATAACTTATGTTAATATTGGCGATTCAACCAACTTTGATGACAGGGCTGTTCCTAGACAGGAAGGTGGCGTATATGTTGTAACAAATGCTAGAGAATTTATGTCAATGTGTTACGACAATGGCGGTAAAACCTTTAGGTTGGATGCAAACTTTAAAATTGATGGCAGAAAATGGCTTATTAATGGTCCTGGTGGCAATAATACGTTTAGCGGCACAATGCAAGCTAACAACAAGTATATTGTAACAGGGGTTAATATAGGCACTGAAGGTATGCCAGAAAATGATAATATCGGTGGCGTTTTTAGGTACAATAGTGGCAATATTTATGATTTAAACTTTTGCGTAGCAAGGACAGCTTGGATTAACGCTTGGAAAACTAGAGGTGGTGGCGCTTGTATCGCAGGCGGTTTTGCCGCTACAAACTCTGGCACAGTTTCTAACTGCAATTTTTACTATTACGGCAATATTGCTCAAAATAATACATATGCAGCTAAAGGTCTTTATACTTATACAATTACAGGCGGTTTATTTGGTAAAAACACAGGTAACATTGTAAACAGTAAAATGATTATTGGCGATAATGTGAAGTTGCATTTTGGAGAGAGTTTTAATCAGTGCTATGTCGGTGGTTTGCTTGGCGAAAACGCAGGTACAGTTAAAAACATTTTAAGCTATGTTGGTAAAAACGTTGTTTATTTTAAATCATCTGATGGCTTTAAACCTGGGGATTTACAAAAAGGTATTATTGCAGGTAAAAATACTGGCACTTTAGAAAATATTATTAAAATCAAAAGAGAAGGCGAAGATAACGGCATTGCAAATCACTTGGGCAAAGGTAGCGATAATCCAAAAAATAGTACAGAGAGTGGCGATGGCAGTGGCGTAGGCTATATTGATGTACTTCAAGATAACACTTGGTGTTTTGACGATTTTCTAGATTTTAATGTTAACTGGGTTTCTGGTGATGTTAACAATCAAAACCTTACATATACAGTTAAAAACCATAACGGAATGTACACTGGTCAATATGTTAATGATGCTAACTTCCAAAATAAAAATACAACAAACTCAAAAGATCCAATTTCTGTAACCATTAACACGGCGAATGATCATAACGATATTCAAGTTTGCTATTATGGCGGTTTTGGCACTAATATCAACAACCTTTCTTTTGCCGATGGCAGAGAATGGAGCAGATATGCAAGGGCGCACAATCGCAATAGCTATGTTTATATGAATGGTAGCACTCCAACTGCTGTTTCTGGCGCAAATGCAATAGTAAACAACATTGCTGTAACAGCCGACATAAAAGTGTCTGCAGCGTTCAACTCTATTGGTAGCGTTAATCACAAATTTACCGGCAAAATTACTACTCCAAACGAAACTTGGGCAAAAGTTGAAGTTGAAAACGGTATTCGTGGCAATGATAATGGTGGGTTGGTCAATTTTGGCACTGGCGCTATTATTGAAAAAATTATTTTTAACAATGCCGCAAACAACTATGTTTCAGGCAATGATGGCAATTACGGCATGATTTCTTCTGCCGACAACTGCACAGTGCGCAATTGTGAAACTTCTGCAAGTTCAATTTTTGTATTAGAAGGTGGCAATTCTAACAACCATATAGGTGGTGTTTTTGGTAAAGCAAACAACTGTACAATAGATAATGTTAATGTTACTGGTTTTGCCGTTACGGTAGATAGTAATGCTAGCAAAGTTCAGTGCGTTGGTGGCTATATTGGTTACACTTCTGGCACAAACAAAATAATAAATTGCACATCAAATCTTGCTGCAAACTATGTTTGTTTAGCTAATGGAGTTGAAGCAAGTAATTATGGTGGCATTATAGGGCAAGTTTCTGGCGCAAATGTTTTAACGGATAACAATTTTACAATTACTGCAAAATACACTATGAATATTGTTGATGTTACTAAAGATGCCTATGGCAATGATTATCTTGGCGGTGTTATTGGCAGCACAGAAGTTGGCTCTACAACAACAGTATTAAGAAACAAAATACAAGTATTATCAGGTTCTGCAATGGTATTTACCAGTGGCGATAAAGCGCTAAATGGCAACTTCCGTGCAGGTGGCATTGTTGGGTTGCTAAAAGCTCCAATGGATATTACTCAAAGTGTAATTTTAACTGATTTAGCTGCCTCTAATTTTGTTATTAACAATACAGCGGGCGGTAACGCTAAATATGGCACATATTTTGGTGGCATTAATGGCGCAAGTGGCGATGCGTATGCTTGGAAAAACGTTTGGACAATTAACGCCAACGAAAATCTTAAAATTGGCGATGGAACTAACGACCAATTATATACTGTGTTTAAACCAAATGAAGTTACAATTTATAACAAGCAAGATAATGGCATAAAATTTGATTTTGTCGCAGATGGTAGCATTAATGTTACTCCATCTTCTGGCCCAAATGGTAGCCCACTTTACAAACATTACGCTGAAGATAAAAATGGCGGATATAATGTTGGCTTAATGACAAATTTAAAAGATAAAAATGCGAATGAACCAATTTTTGCTCCTAAATATGGTGCAGGTTTTGGTGTGGAAAAAATTGTTGATACAGCAGTTATTTCAAACAAAGATATTTACAGATATCACACAAACGCTGGTATTCAAAACAAAAAAGTTGATGTTCTATTTATGTACAGAGAACTTAAAGATTTGGGCGAGTTTAATAGGTTTGCAGAGGCAACCAATTCTGGTTGCAACTACAAATGGATTAAAGGCGAATTTGTTTCTGCCACCACTTCTGGTACGGGTACTCCAATAAAGGAAATTTCTGGCGGAGTTGCAGTGCCTGTTGGTACAGAAACTAACAAGTTTATGGGCACTTTTGAGGGCAATAATTTTGTTTTAAACCTTGATGGCGTTTCTGCTCAAAATGGCGTATTGTTTGGTTACAACGCTGGTACTGTGCAAAATTTGACGCTTAATATGAATGGCGTTGTCCATTTGCCTCGCTCATTAGGCGAAAAGGGTGCTGTATACGAAAATGTTAATAAAAACTTTGGTATTATTGCCAATGTTAACTCAGGCACTATTAATAATGTTAATTTAAATTGGAAAAGCTTGATTAATGTTATTGGCTTTAACAATAGAGATCAACAAATTGGCGCATATGTTGGCGTTAATGAAGCTTCCGGCACTATTTCTAATGCCGAAATGCATGTTTCTGGCAACGCTACAATTACTCACACAACTAACACAAAAACTAATGCTCGCATTGGTGGGTTTGCTGGGCGTAATTTTGGCGCAATCAGAAATGTCGCTTTCAATATAGATAGTAGCATTAATACGGGATTAATTAAAAACGACAACGACCCTAGGGAGGGTGGTGTTGCTACTGGAGCACCTCTTGGCAGTACAAATGCTATTGGCGCATTTATTGGCGCTCAAGATGGTGGAAACATTCAAAATATTGGTGTTTCTGTATTTGAAAACTCATTAATTTATAACGATGCATTTTCTGTTGCTGGAGTTATGTTTGGTTACTATGGCGCAAGTGGTATCAATACCAACTTGTGGTGCGCTTATACTAACGCAAAGTATGTTGCAGCGCCAACAAATATTGCCCCAACAATTAACTTAATGAAGTTGGTTGTAACCGGTGGCGTTACCGCATACTTAAACGCCTCATTAACCGAAACTAACGATTTGCAACTTTCAGCCCCAATTAAAGCTAATGTAGAATATGTTGTTGCAGGTTGGTTTAGCCAATATGGTGGCGCTACTGGCACAAAAATTCCTCCAAGCGAGGGCGCAAATGGCGCATTTTATGTGCCTAAAACCAACTGTGTTTCTAAGGTGTACACCGTTGTTATAATGTCTACTACAATTTCAGATTACGCAACTTTAAAAACTCTTGCTACAACTACTAATAGTGGCAACGATTTTAGAGGTACAGAATTTAAGTTGGCAAGTAGTATTGTTCTTGGCGCAGATTTTACACCAATCGGCACTGCATCAAATCCATTTGCAGGCAAATTAAACGGTAGTGGTTACAGTATTATTATTAATGAAACAACAAAATTTGTTGGCAAAAATGCAAGTTTGTTTGGCTATATCAAGTCTTTACCAAAAGTTGATGTGGCATCAGGGCTTTACACCCAACTTGCATCTGTTTACAATTTGGTTGTAGAAATAAAAAATAGCAAACTAGATTATTCTGCT
This sequence comes from Clostridia bacterium, assembly GCA_036653655.1. Classification (GTDB taxonomy): domain Bacteria; phylum Bacillota; class Clostridia; order Christensenellales; family UBA3700; genus JAVVTM01. The sequence continues at coordinate 13,676 of JAVVTM010000005.1, forward strand.
TACGAAGTTGTAGCACCAATTGTAGCGTACAACTATGGTGGCGAAATTGGCTACTCATCTTCTATTGAAAAGGTGGGGGCTACTTTTGCAAAGCAGTACAAAAAGAATAGCGAAACCGTTGTTAATATTACAAATTCTGTTATTACAGGCAACACTGGCGCAAATTATTTGTTTGGTGGTGTTGTTGGTTACAACTATAATGTAACTAATTCTAATGGCACAATATTTGCTGTTAATGTTAATTATATTGGTAGCAATGCTAACTTAACTAACATTATTGGTAACAATATTGGTGGCTTGGTTGGACAAAACAATGCAGATATTATTGGTTGTAAAGTTAATTTTGATAAGTACGCATACATTAACAAAAATGTATTAGATTTGAACGCCGGCGTTATCGCAAACGAAAACACTGGCATGGTTGACGCAACCATCGCAAATATTACTCAAAATGATTTTACTCAATATTCTAACGCTATTGTCAACAGCACAAGATATGCTTTTAACAACAATACTAGCGAAAATCTTAATGACGTTTTTGTTGTTTTTGGTAATACAAAATTGATGACCGATGATGATAGTTGGTTGGTAAAAAGCGGTTTATACGCAAATAAAATCAACTCTATCAAAACTATGGCAACTGGCGTTGGTTTGTCAATTTTAAGTGATATTTCTGCTGAAAATGGCGAAGCAATCGTTTCGTTTAAAATTGAATATACAGTAGCAGACCCTACAAATCCTTACAACGAAAAATACTTAAATTGGATTGATGATTTAAGTTGTTATGGCATTATGCAAGGCGCTGACGTGGGAAAATTAACATATACTCCTGAAAATAAAGTTGGCAAGAGGATTGCTGCAATCTATATTAAAACAGTTATCGAAACCCAAAAAGACTTTTTTGAAAATGTGTTTGTTCAAAACAACGCTATCAATGGTTTGCCGGGTATTCAATACACATTGGCAACAAATATCACAGTTGATAATGTCAATGTCTTGTATCCTTTAGGCACAAAAAATAAACCATTCTTAGGCAAAATAGACGGTGGCGGTTTCGCAATTACTATTAACAACACAACTGCAAAAGATATCGAAACTGCTTCAATTTTCGGTTATCTTGGCGACAACAAAAATATGAAAGATGGCGTTGCTACTGTTGAAAACTTGGTTGTAAATGTTAATGGATTTGAGCAAGCTAACATTTACGATAAAGTTAAATATTTTGGTATTTTGGCAAACATTAATAGCGGAACAATCAAAAATTGTACGGTAAATGTTTCAGATGCAGTAAATATGTCATTTGATGATGGCAACCCTAACGAATATCTTGGTGGCGCAGTTGGCTTAAACAATTACAAAGTGGAAAATGTCAATGTTGTAATGAAAAATAACGGCAAATTGCAAGCATCAAATGTTGGTGGTGTTGTTGGTTATAATAAAGGCACAATAGTTAATTCTAAGTTGTCAACAGATTTGCTAAGCAGAGAAACTGCAACTTTAGTTACTTCTAATGTTGCGTTAGCAAATGCTACTTACAAAGTTGGCTATGTTGGTTTTGTAAGCGCATACAATGAGGGTACAATTAAAGATACCGTTCTTAATATCCCTCGCATTAACATTGAAAAACTAAATACAACTGTTGTAAATATTGCAGGGATAACGGGCATTAATGCTGGCGCTTTGCTAAACAATACAGTTAATGTTGACAACGCTATTACTGACGCTACTGCGTTTGGCGGTTTGTCTTGCGAATCAATTAACAATGCGACTGTTCAAGATAACACTGTCAATTATAATGCAAACGTTAGCGCAACTGATTTTAATGGTTTAACTAACACAACAGCAGATGGCAACAGCGTTAAAAACAATATTGTTAACTTTAATGTTTCAAAAATTATCGCTACAAATTTTGCAGGCGCAAGTTTAAATGGCTATGGCGAAGTAAGTGGCAATACAATTAATTTTAATTCAAGTAGCAATGTTGTGGCAAAAAATATTTCAGGTTTGGTTGGCAAAAACTACGCAACTAAATTGAGCAACAATACAATCTTTGTTGATAAAGGGGCAACTCTTGGCGATAGCGTAAAAACTTTACAAATTAGCTTGTTAATTGGCGAAAATGTTTCTAGTAACATTATCGAAAACAACTTGGTAACAATCTATAATGAAGTTTTTGCAGACAAAAATGCTACTATTGGCATTATGGTTGCTAAATCAACTCAAATTAACGAGTCTAACGTTAGCAACAACTTGGTTGTTAAAAACAATAAATACGCCTACAAATTGGTGGGCGATAGCAATAATACTTATGGCTTTAATGCAATTAATGTTATTAACGACCAAATAAAAGAAAAATTTAGCATAACAAGAAACGCAAATGGCAATTTTGTTTTTGAAATTACATTTGGCGAAAAAGTTTATTACAAATGGTTTAGCGATATTGTTAATTACACTGAGCTTACTACTAACGAGCTAAGCAACTCTATTACTAATAATATGATTACAAGCAAAATTGTGTTTGATAAAACTAACAAAAACATCAAGTATTTCTTAAGTTTTTACAAATTACAAATTTCTGAAAACGCTGTTCTTGGCGCAGAGGAAATGAGCTTTAGCGATTTTGCTGGCTTGGATATTTCGTTGTTTTCTAATGTTAAATTCCAATTAAATAGTGATGTTAATTATTTTGGTACTATTAGTATTGCAGGCAATGACGTTCCTTTTAACGCAATATTTGATGGTCAAAATCATCAAATCACATTAAACAAACAATCTGTAAGCAAGTATGCCGGCTTGTTTGGCACTATTGGCGAGGCAGGCAAAGTTTGCAATTTGGTTGTAAATGTTAAGGAATCTCAAGGTTTGTCAAATTCTGTCGCAACTGGCGGTTTGGCAGGCGTTATTAATGGTAGCGTTGAAAATGTTGTTGTGGCAATCAAAAATGGCGATGGCACAGTTCAACATCCAAAAGTTAGCTTTAACGCAACCTCTAATGCAGGCGTATCAAAAACAGGCGCAATGGCTGGTGTTGTTGGCGCAGGCGCAAGCTTTAAAAATACTTGGGTTGTAATGCAAAAAAATGCTTACAAATTAACAGATAAAACAGAAAAATTGGGCATCAACGTTGTCAGCATTTTGGGCGCAATTCAAGATGTTTCTGCGGTTATGACCGAAGTTGCGGGCAACACTTCAATTAAATTTACCGCAAGCACAGGCTTGTTTGGTTGGTTTGATAACTACGAATTTAGTAACGTTACAATGACTGAAGATGATAATTACACAGTTACTGTTGAGGACAAAATCAATGTAGATTATACCGTTTCTTACCTAAACACTAAGATCAAAACAGAGGAGGAGTTGCGTAACTTAAGCAACACAATGTCTGTTATTTCTTCTAAGGGTATTAAATTTGAGTTGTTAAATGACATTGTTGTTACAGTTGCTAAAGGCGCTTATTCTCCTTTAGGTATGACAGGCAAACCATTTGAAGGCACATTTGATGGCGGTTATCACAAAGTTACTTTTAACAGTGGCGTAGAAATGCTTGGCGAAAACACAGGTATGTTTGGCACATTGGCAAGAACCGCAAAGGTTTACAACTTGCATGTAGATTTTAACACAAATAATATCAATGCAAACGCAATTAACGCAGGCGCATTGGCTGGTTATTGTGATATTGGTAGTAATAATAATGATGGTTATATTAGGGATATTATTATCACAAACGATATGCTTCCTTCAGCTCCTATCGCAGGCAATTATAATGGCGTATTTGGTAGCACAGGCAACACATTTGATAACAATACAAACAACAGCAATGTTTGGTTTGTATCTAACAATCAAGCGTTAAAGGCTACAAATAAAACCGAAAATGTTGTTATAAATACCATTTATAGCAAAGCTACTGTTTATAGTAAAAGCGCAGTAGCTCCAGATAACAGTGGCACAATTGAAGCATTCTTTGCTAACAAGATAATTAATTTAACGGCAGCACCTGATGGCGCAAGCAAATTTTATGGCTATGTTGATGTTAAAAACAGCAAAACACTTCAATCAAACAATGTGTATAAGGTTAATTCTCCAGTAACTTATGGCAACTTTATGGCTGTTTTTGCTGATACAAATATTGATAGTCTTGCTAAATTTAACAGTTTCCGTGAGGCAATAAACGATTTTGTTGTTTTGGCAAATGGTAGCAATAAGTTTTGGGATGCTAACATTCCGGGCGTAGTTTATAAATTAACTTTTGCGCTAACTTTGGACAACAACTATGTTGCTATTGGCACAAATGCGCGTCCATTTAACGCAACGTTTGACGCTACCGGCAGTGTTATTTCAATTACTGCAAACAGCAAATTAATCGGCGAAAACGCAGGTTTATTTGGTGTTGTTGGCAAAAAAGGTATTTTACAAAATATTATCATTAATTGCGCAAGCAAAACTGGCGAAGAATCAATTACTAAAAATTCTGGCGCAGTGGTTGCTGTCAATAATGGCACATTAAAAAATATTGCTGTAAACTACACAAATACTACTAAAAACTTTGGCACTAACAACAAAATTTTTGGTGTTAACAATGGCTTGATAGAAAATATTTGGTTGATAGAAAAAAATTATTCCACAATCAATGCTGATAACGCTAATTTGCTTGGCGTTAAACAACTAAGATTTATTGATAACGATAGTTACACAATAGGATGGAACGCTAGCAATATGGTTGTAACAACCGCTACCGCTAAATATTTTATATTTGATAATGATTTAAATACAATTTTACCACAACATGGCACAACGGCAGTTTTAGACAATAATAGTAAAGCTGTTAACTATGTGGCTTCTATTTCTAACAATATTGCAAACGCAGAAAATTGGAAAGTTTTAAAAACTTTCTACGCAGATGTTACAGAAAAATTGTGGGCAGTTAACGGGTTAAATTTCTTTATCACAAACGATATTGATTTTGGCAACATTAATGCAGAACATTACATTATAGCTACCCAAAACGACCCATTCCAAAACACATTAAATGGTTTGGACCACACGATAACAATTGGCGATATTACAGGCTTAGAGGTTACCGCATTAATTTCAAAAATTGGCGTAAATGGCAAGGTTTGCAACTTAGTAGTTAAAACAAACGGCACATTTAACGCAACAAGAACGCTAAAAGATAAAACTGTTTTTGCAGGGTTTGTTGGCGAAAGCGATGGCGTTTATGAAAATGTTGTGGGTATTGCTGGCGAAAATACAAAGTTTGTCGCAACCTTTAATGGCATTACTGAAAAACTTACAAAAAGCGATGGTTTTGGTGTTATAACTGGCACATATCATAACGCAACTCGTGGTAGCAATGTTTGGATTGTAAATTCTACACGAAACATTATTAATACAACACTTTCTGCTGTTATGTCTGGCTTTAACCAAATGGTTTATGTTGGCAACCCAACATCAAATACCGTAACTTTAGCAAAAGGCAAAATTACATTTACTACTCCGGGCAGTTTTTATCTTGAAGGTAGTGATGTTCCAGTAGCTAGTGGCACTTATGTTACAACTGCAACAGATACAAATACTTCTTATAACGCAAATAATATTAAATTAAATATCGAAAATGCAGATGATTTAAACCAAATTGCATATGATGTCAACGCAGGTTTTGCCAATGTTGAATATACTGTTGTTAACGCTCTTAATATTGATATGACAAAACATATTTCTATTGGTAACGCAACCAACAAATTTAAAGGCAAAATTAACGGTGGAGATCATCGTATTCAATTAAACGGCATAGCAAATACCGCTGCAAACGTTCCTACAAAAGATAACGGCGTTTACAAATCTAGCAATTATGCTAAAGCGTTGTTTGGCTATATAGATAGCACAGCTTCATTTGATAAAATCAATATTGAAATTACTGGGTTGTTTGTTTTTGAAAAAGGCGATGTAACTGGTGTATTTGCGAAAGAAAACGCTGCAAGTTTTACAGGTCTAAAAGTTAATATGAATGCAAATTCTGCAATATATGGTTCTCATGTGGCAGTGTTTGTTGGCAAAAACCGCGGTTCTGCAACTATTATTGAAATTAACTTAAATGGTTCAATAAACGCTAGCAGTAATGACAACGCTATCGCAAGCGGTTTGATAGTTATTAACGATACAGGCTCTATGCTATATCGAAACGACGGATTTAACGGCGTTCATTATAATGGCTCTATCAAAGCAGAAACGCACTCAATAATGGGTAGTAAAGCTATCGCAACTGTTATAGCTGGCGAAAACTATGGCAGTATTGGTCAGTTTGAAATTTTAATTGATGGCAACATCGAAAGCGTAACAGCAAACGAAAGTTGCTCAGCTGTAACCGCTGTGGTTACTGGCTATAATGGCAAGATTGTTGAAGATATTGATGTTAAATTTACAGATAAAGCAAGGCTTATTTCTACAAATGGCAATGTTGCAGGCTTAGTAGGCAACAACAACGCTGTGTTTAGAAAGAGTATTGTTCATCTAAACAAAAATGATGTTTCTGCAATATTTGTAGGCAAAAATGTTTGCACCGATTCTTTTGGCAATCCGGGCACTAATGTTTGGACACTTCTTACTTCTCAAATTAAAAACAACCAAAACACTGCGCCAATCACTGTTAATTCAAACACTTTGTTAATTGCGGGCATTGGTAGTGTTGACGCTACAATCGGAAAAGATGTGTTAATGTTTAAATTTGTGCAAGAAAACCAAAAGTGGGGATTTAACGGATTGTACAATTCGTTTAACGCTGGTCAAAAAATTACCGGCATTGAAAATTCTACTTATGTTTCAAGTGGCGACCCAGTTAAACTTCCATATTTAGTAACATTTGCGCAAAATGTAATAGAAGATTTAGCTGATTTAATGGCTTTGGCTACAAGTATTAACAGTGGCACTAAATATGAAGATTTACAAATCAAATTAAAAAATGATATTACTATTGATGTAAATACTTATATTGCAATTGGTACTAATGCAAATCCATTTAACTTTACTTTTGACGGCGATAACAAAACTATTACCTTCTTAAATGTTATATTAAATAATGCAGCAGGTGGTGTGTTTGGTGTTGTTGGCGTAAATGGTATTATTTACAATTTAAATGTTAAGGTAAACAACAGTACAATTAGTGGCACAAATGTTGGCGCAATTGCAGGTGTTAACAATGGTTCAATCATTTGTAAAAATGCAGATATTAATTACGAAACTAACGCATATTCTGTTACAATTTCTGCTAACAGCAAATTGGTTGGCGCAGAAGTTGGTGGCGCTGTTGGCTTAAACAACGGCAAAATAGCAGGCGCTAAAGTTGAAAACTTTGGTATTATCGGCGACGCTACAATTGCAACAAGGGCAGGCGGTGTTGTTGGTTACAACCAAGGTTCAGTTGAAAACTCTAAATTTATTAATGAAAATTTGGTTGTCGCATCTAGGTATGCAGCAGGTATTGCAGGCGCTAATACAAATGTGGCAAAAATTGAAAATGTTAAAATTAGTGGCAAAACAGGTTATACCGCAGAAAAAACAGCAATGATTACCGCATACACAACAAGCGCTATAAATATGGCAATAATTGACGCTGTTAATTATCTTGCTCCTATAAATGTTAAAATTGGCGATATTAAATTAAACAACGTTTGGTACATTTATGTTGATAGTGGTTTTGCTGCAACTGATGGCGTAAACTTTATTGGTGTAGATAGTAGCAATATTACCACTACAATCACTCCAAATGGCTTTGAATTTGTATTTAAGGCAGAAGACAACAAGTTTACTGTTTGGAACGGAACTGGCGCTAACGCATCAAATAATGTTTTAGTTGCTAAAGATACTGTTCAAAACGCAAAATACATTGTTTACAACGCAAATACTATTTCAAACGAGATGGAATACGATGCTTTTGTTAATTCATTAAATACAAGTTACACAACATACAACGCAACCGCTACAATTACTTTAATGATGAATTTGGATTTAACAAGTTATGAAACAATAGCAAATATGCCAGTTAATTTTAATGGTAGTGGTTATACAATAAAACTTAACAAAACATTTATTGACAGCAATAAAGCTAAATTATCTAACATCATTTTTGATTATGTTGGAAGTAGCGCATCTCAAAGCATTGTCGCAATAAACAATACCGGTTTAGTATCTAATATTGTTTTGTATATTGGCGGTACAAGCTTTAACAATGGCGCTGTTAACATCATTGCAAACGGCGAAATTAATAATGGTACTGTTATCGCAAACAAAAACGCAGTAATAAATAAAGATGCATCAAGCGATAACATTAGCTTTAAAGTAGTTTATGATGGTGGCAAAATTGTAGCTTCAATAGCTAATGAAATTGTAACAACAACTGAGTTGCCAGAAGATGGCTTTGTAAAAATTGGCAATGCTACTATTGGAAACTTAATAAAAATCTATTTTGTTAAACCAAATATTGCAACGGAAAGCGATTTGCAATTGTTGAGCAGTCTTTCTTATGAAACATTTACTAGGACACTTGATAAAATTACATTTAATTTAACTTGCGATGTTGATGTTAATTCTACATTTAAGAGGATACAATCGTTTAGTGATATCTTTAATGGTAAC
>JAVVTM010000006.1:0-21202 GCA_036653655.1 Clostridia bacterium
AAGTTTTACAATACAAACGCTATGCGGTTTTAGTTGGTCAATTTTGATTTTATTTGCGGTGGAGGTGGTATTTTCCCACACATTTAGGATAGAGTAGGTTGGCGCTTTTTTAAGGCTAATGTACTCATCTGCGACAAGTTTTGACAAATCGAAATTAACGGATTGGTTAATTTGAGAAGTGTTTAAAAAGCAAATGGCAACTTCGCCATTAGAAAGCGGTTTAGCAATAATATCAACAAGCCCTTTACTAACTCGTTTGCCAGCCTTGCAAAGCGCATCTTGATTGATAGCAATCATTGTTTTATTGGTAACAATCTCTTTAATATTATCGGGCATTTTGCGCACATCATTGCCTAAAATCAATGGCGAATTCATCATACACCACAAGCTAAAGTGCGCAACATTTTCATCGTAAGTTAAATTGCCATTGCCAACTTCTAGCATATCAGGGTCGTTATATGCGCCGATAGAACTGTATTTGTACAAATCCACATTGTGGCTGTAAATAATCATAATCCATGTCCAAATTGGGCGAATATCAGGTGTTGTACGCCACAAATTGCCTGCGCTTGCGCCCCACAAATATGGCTTATTTTTGCCCCACTCACAAATAGAAAAAGCAATTGGCTTAATTGGTTTTGCGGTTTCAGTGGCAACCACTTCGGCAGCCTTTTTTAAGCAACTAGCCATTAACCGATATTGCAACATTGCGCTGTCGGCAGGCGTTGCGATTGGATTGAACATTTTTATAGTGTTATGCCCCTTTTTTAATTTGCACACAACTTGAAAGCGTGCGGTAGCATTATATGGCATTTGAGGCGGGATAATAAAACCATATTGGCTTGTTTTGTTAATTAGCGCAGAAAGATATTTTTCATACTTAATGCCGTGCTTTTGTACCAAAACGGTTAGCACATATTCGCCATCATTGTCAACAATAATATTGTTGTATTCCATAGCTCCGCCATTAGCGTCAAGCCCTGTTACAATAAAGCCATCAGGCACGACAGACTTAGCGCTCATACGCTTTGCAGTGCCATATAATGTGGCAAGACTGCACAAATATTGGGTAGTTTTGTTAGTGCCAAGAGGCGCAACTTCAATGCCATATACAAGTGGCGCATATTTAGAATAAGGGACATTGTGGCAAAAATCATACTTAAAATATTCCACTCCCCAGCGTGCAAGTTGCATAGCGTCAACCATTTCACAACCCAAACTAGCGGGCAAATCCTCACATGTTTTTGTGCCATTAGAAGTGTATAACCCAACTTTTAAGCCCAATGCGTTAACCTTTTTAATAAGTTCGCCAATGCCAGAAGAAAAATTGGTTAAATCGCCCTGCAAATTGCCGTTAATATCTCGCAACGAGCTGTGCCAGTTGTCATCAATGTTTAAATATTGATAGCCAGCGTCAAGCAATCCTTTATCCTTCATTGCAGTAGCTGTTTCTAAAAGCAAATCTTGATTAATGCGGTTTTTAAAAGTGTTCCAGCTAGACCAGCCCATAGGCGGTGTTTTTGCCGTACCACTATCATATTGCGGTATGTTGTTAATATCCGTTATGTTTTTTGACCTGCAAAAAAACTGTTTAATGTAACAAAAAGGGCACATTCCATTTCTTTTCATAATTTACCTCGCTTGGTTGATTGTAAAGTTTATTTTTATAATTAATTGCATTAGCAATAATTAGGCACGCATATATTATAGTTTTATAAATAATATAATTTTAAAAAATCCATACCATTTGTAACACTTATTTATTATAACATTTTGTCATACAATTATCAACCCACAATTTAATAATATAAGTAATTAATTTATTGGGATAAGGCAAAAAGGAAGTAGCAAATAACTAAAGGGTAAAGGGCATTAAAAGCATAAATGTTAAAGATATAGTCAAATAAAAAATGAAGATTAAGCAAAAGGGAAGGGGCGATAGTAAAATTTTGCATTTACATTATTTAAATATTATGTTAAACTCAATTTAAGAATAACAAACAAAATTAAAAGTAGCAAATAGGAAAATGAAAATTAGCAAACAGCTGTGTTAAACAAAAGTACAATATATGTATGGCAAAATTTCCTATTAAATTTAATTAAACTCATTAAAAAAAGCATCATTACTGATGCTTTTTAATTAGAGAAGCTATATTTAGTTTAAAATGTATTTAATTTAACTGTTCTGCAAAGTTTTAATTATCAAAAATGTTTGATTGCAAATTGCTTTTGCTTAAATATTGTTTTTGCACATTTGCCAATTAGATAATTTAGCGTGTGTAATTTTAATTTATTTGTTTTAAAGCATTTTGTTAGCAACTAGGAACATCAATTTTGTTGATGTCAAACAAAATTGTTTCTTTGCCCAAATATTTGCTTTCAATAACAAGTTTGCCTTTATTAGAGTCGCCATTTGTTTTAACCCAAACGCCTCTTACACCGCCAATTAACGCCACATTTTGCTCGCCAATAATACTTATGCCACCAGTTGCTGTAAGAGTTATAACATCATTGCTGTAAGGCAAAACATTGCCCGTTTGCGAAAGCGCTTTAATTACAACACGAGTTGTATCATAGGTGTAGGCTTGCGTTAAGGTTAAGCAATCGGCTTGGGCATACAATTTTGGTGTGGTAACGGCAGACTTTTCAACTTCGACAGTTTTGTCGCCTTTTGCGCCCACAAACTTGTAACTTACTTGTTTAGAACCCCAGTTTGTTGCATATTTGCCAAAAAGATTTGTAATGGTATCAATGCTATCCTTGTATTTAACAAGCATTTTTAGCGCCGTCAACAAGTGCGCAGCGATACCGCCAAAAGTGCCTTTAGCTTTAATATCAAGCAAAAATGATTTAATTTTTTTAGCATCACGCACGCTGTATTTTTCATTTTTTTCTATTTGATTGCCAATTATATCATAAAGCAAAATTGGTGGGTGAGGCATATGTTTAAAGTTTTTGTTTTTACTAATCTCATTTTTAATATCAAAGGTGTTAATAAGCTCGTTATTTTTGTACAAGTTAACGGTATCGCAGTTGGTAAACATATAAACATCGCCAACTTTACCGCCAGCCGTATCGCCAATTTCCATATTAGAAGTAAGTTCTAAAACTGGGTAATCATTTTGTTGCGCTTTATAAACATAGGCGGCAGTTTTTTCAATACGGAACATATCGCTAACGCCGTGGTAGCAAACTTTATCGCCAGAACCAAAATCTTTGTGGGTGTTATAATCGGACATACACCAACCAATAACGCCCGAAATACCTTTAGAAGCATACATTTTGTTTAGTACTCTTGCGTGGCGTAGCGCATGTTCTTGACGCTTTTTTTCGTGGTCGAAAGATTTTGTAGGGAACATATGACCATTGTGCTCTGTAACCAAATATGGCACATTTCCGCAAACAATAGGTTTTGGCAACAACGCCATTTTTTTGCCAGAATGAATAAAATCGTTGTAAGTGTAAACATCTTCTAAAAAGTGGCTGTGAGGTATGCACCTAACTCCGCCGGTTTGGCGAGTGGTGTCTAAACTGTGCGCAATTAAATTTGTTTTTGTATAAAGTTCATCATCATCAATAGACTCGTTAATGCGCACGCCCCAAAGAATAATTGAAGGGTGGTTAAAATCTTCGTTAATCATTTCGGTAACGTGGTTGCAACAAATATCACGCCATTCGGGCAATTTGCTAACGTGTTGCCAAGCAGGTATTTCTGTAAACACCAACAAACCTAACTCATCACATCTGTTTAAAAAGTGTTCGCTATTAGGATAGTGCGAGGTGCGCACCAAGTTAACACCCAAGTTGTTTTTTAAAAATTCTGCATCGGCAAACTGGGCAGAAGCAGGCATTGCGTTGCCAACATAAGGGAAACTTTGGTGGCGATTTAGCCCTCTAATTTTTAAAGGTTTGCCATTTAGATAAAAGCCTTTTTTTGTAAATTTGCAATCTCTAAAGCCAAACTTACCTTGCCAAGTTTCGGCGTTATCTAATGTGATTTTTAGTGTGTACAAAACGGGGTTGTCAATATCCCAAAGGGTAATAGATGATGCGTCAAATTCCACAATATTATCTTGCTCGATAAGCGCAGCCTCAACCTTTTTTACAACATTATTTTGCATATCAACAAGCTCTATTACAGCCCTAACTTTTGCGGTTTTGTTCAAAAATATTTTTGCGTTAACCCGTGGCTTGCCAAGGACATTGATTGGGGAAATATGCACATTTTTAATGTAAATATCATCGTACTCATACAAAAAAACTTCACGGTATATTCCGCCGTAAACCAAGTAATCAATAACATTGCCAAAAGGTGGAATTTCTGGGCGTTCGGTGCTGTCTAGCTTTACTGCGATTGTGTTTTCGCCAAGTTGTAAAAACTCATTAATTTCGCCACTAAAAGCTGTGTAACTGCCCTTGTGCGCAAATGCAAATTTGCCATTAATAAAAACTTCTGCAAAGTTTGCAGCAGCTTTAAATTCTAAAACCAAGCGTTTTTTAAGTTGCTCGGCAGTAATTAATATTTTTTTGCGGTAGGTAGAAACAAACTGCGATAACGCCTCGTCAAAGTTGTTAAAAGGTAGCTCTCTATTGCAATGAGGAATGTTGATATCCTCAAATTTAGAGTCATTAAAATCTTTTTGCAAAAAGCTATCTTCAAAGGTGTCGGAGTATTTCCAATCAAAATTTAGTGTGTATTTTTTCATAATTATCCTCACTTTATACTCATATGATAACATAACAATTTTTTTTTTGCAATGGTTGCGTTCATTTGCGCAAAAGCAATTAATATGATACAACAAATATTAATATTATACACAATCGAACTAGCAAACCAACAATTTTATGTTATTAATGCACTATTTTATGATACTAACGCATTTTTTTGTTTAAGTGAGTGATTTGTAGCGCTGACACTATTATTGAAAGGCTTAGCAAATTTACAAATATTAATTGACTTTTATTATATTAAATAGTAAAATTAGACAAATGAGGTTAAAATGAAATATTTAGTAGTGCTTGGCGATGGAATGGCAGATTACCCTATCGCTGAAAAAGAAAATAAAACTCCATTACAAATGGCAAACAAACCTAATATTGATTTTTTAGCGCAAAATGGCGAAGTTGGGTTGGTGCAAACCGTGCCACAAGGCGTAAAGCCCGGCAGTGATGTTGCAAACCTTTCTGTGCTTGGTTATGATGTTAAAAAATGCTACACGGGCAGGTCGCCATTAGAAGCGATAAGTATGGGCATCGAAATGCTTGCCGATGATATCGCTGTGCGTTGCAATTTGGTTACGCTATCTAACGAGGCAAAATACGAAGATAAATCTATGGTAGATTACAGCGCAGGCGAAATTAGCACTGCCGAAGCTACTGAACTTATAAAGGCTGTTAACGACAAATTAAAAACAAAAAACATAAATTTTACCGCTGGTGTAAGTTATAGGCACTGTTTAATTAAACACAATACTAAAACTGGCACAACATTAACCCCACCGCACGATATTTCCGGCAAGGCAATCAAAGAATATTTGCCAAAAGGGTTAAATGGCGCGCACTTTTTGTCTTTAATGCAACAGTCTTTTAAAATTTTGAGCGAGCACCCAATTAACAAAAAGCGTGTTGCAGAAGGCAAAAACCCTGCTAACAGCATTTGGTTGTGGGGCGAAGGCACAAAGCCAATGTTACAAAGTTTTGAAAGTTTGTATGGCGTTAAAGGCGCAGTTATTTCTGCGGTAGATTTGCTTAAGGGTATTGGCATCGGCGCTGGTATGAAATCTGTTGATGTTGAGGGCGCAACTGGCACGCTAAACACCAATTTTGAGGGTAAAGCTAAAGCGGTTATCAATTGCTTTACAGAGGGTTACGATTTTGTCTATTTGCATATGGAAGCCCCAGATGAATGTGGGCATCAAGGCGATGTTGAGGGCAAAATTAAAGCGATAGAAAAAATTGATAGCATTGTTGTAAAATATCTTTTGGACAAGATGAAGGCGTTTGGCGAATACAAAATTTTGTTATTGCCCGACCACCCAACTCCAATATGTACTAAAACTCACGCAAGTGATGCAGTGCCTTTTGTTTTGTACGATAGCGCAAAAAAAGGCGAACATAATAAAGAAACTTATAGCGAAACTGCCGCAAAAGAAACGGGCTTGTTTTATGCAAGCGGGGCAGAATTGTTAACAAAATTTTTAGAGAGGTGCGAAATGAAAGAAAAAGAAACTTCAACTTCAACTGATGCAAAAATTGTTGAAGAAGTAGCGACAAATATTGCCGCTGAAACTCAGCCTCAAGAAATTGTTGAGGGTAATAAAAATGAGTTAAACGCAATTAATGCAACGCAAGAAGATAAAATTGACAGCGCAGAAGTTGTGAAAGCAGAAGAAGTTGCAGAAAACTCAAACGAAGCTAAGGCGGAAGAAGTAAAAACTGAAGAAGTAAAAACTGAAGAAGTTAAGGCTGAAGAAGTTAAGGCGGAAGAAGTTGCCAATGAACAGCCAAAAGATAATGTAGATTTGAATGCGATTGATAACGCAGTTACATCTGAATTGGACAAATCAAATGGCGGTGGTTCAAACCCTCCTCCTAAAAAGCCAATGAGCGCAAAAACAAAAAAAGCAATTACTTTAGGCACAATTGCAGCGGTATTGGTTTTGGCAATTATTTTGTCAATCACATTGCCGATAGTCATTTTAAACAAAGGCAAAATTTTTGTTAAAGAAGTTGCCGATTTTACAAATACAAAAGGCGACAGATATGTTTTAAAAAATGACATCACATTAGAAAGCGATTTAAACATTGCTAACAACATTTCGCTAGATTTAAATGGCCACAATTTGGTTATCAATGGCAATTTAAACATTACCACAACCGAGGGCGAAATTTTTATTGGCACAAAAAAGAAAAAGCAATGGATAAGCGGTGGAGCATTGACAGCTAAAGATATCACTGCAAACATTGCAAACGGCAAATTTAGCATTGATACCATTGTTAACGCCGAAAATGTTACAATAACGGCTAAAAATGTTGCAATTAACGAGGCAGTTAATTTTACTGGCAATTTGGCTATTAACGATAGCGAAGCTGTTGCGCTAAACAACAAAATTGCTGTTGCAGATGGCAAAACTATTACATTTACAAACAGTACAATTACTCTTGCAAGCGAAATTGCAAACGATATAACATTGGTAAATGCAATATTTACAATGAACGAAAATTCTAAAAGCAAAAACATCACGGCAGACGCCTTAACAAATATTGGTTCTAACGGCGAAACTGTTGGCAATATTACAGGTGGCGCAGTTGTTACATTAAACAAATTTGCAAAATGTGGCAACATTTATGACACTAAAAAAGTGTATGTTCGCTTAGGTTTTGCTACCGTTGGCGAAATTGTAAATTGCGCAAATATTATTTATGTTGAGCAACTTGCAATCCCCGGAGATATTTCAATCTACACTGTTGGCGACAAAGTTTTCTGTTCTGTATCCGCTGTTAATAACGCAAAAAGATACGCTTTTTACATCAACGAAAACGAGCCAATTATTACCGATACTAATGTTTTAGATGTTACTGCAAGCTTTATCAGCGCAGGCAAATATACAGTAAAAGTTAAAGCGCTTGATGTGATTGACGGCGATAGGTTTATTGAAAGTGATTTTATTAGTTTGGAATACAATTTTGTAATAACCTTAGGCGACCCAACAAACATTAAAGTTGAGGACAAAAATGGAGTTATTTCAATTATGTTCAACACCGTAAATTTTGCTGATTGTTATGATATTTCTATCAATGGAGTAACTTACAAATTTGACAAAATTGATGATAAAATTCAAAAATTTGATGTTACGCAATATATGTCAAAAGCGGACAATTATTCTATATCAATCATTGCAAAAAGCAACCAAGAAGGCTTTATTAATTCTAACAGAATATTAACGTCTTACATTAAAAAAATGCAAATGGTAGCTCCAAAAATTACTGTAAGCGTTGCCGATAGTAGCGCGCAGTTAAAGTGGGAAGCCGTTGAAAATGCAAAATACTACCGTGTCGCAACCGAGTATAATGGCACTATCAAAAACATAGCGGATACAGATAAAACAAACTTTAGCTTGCCACTTAAAAATTTGGTTAGAGGCACAAAAGTGATGGTTTTTGCGGTAGGTTACGATTATTATGAAGCGTCAAGTTTTTCTAATGGCTTAATACCTCATCCAGTAATTACATTGGCAACTCCAGAAGGTATGGCGGTTAATATTGTAGAAGGCAAATTTATGTTAACATTTAAGAGCGTAGCGTTTGCTAAAACATACAAAATTAGTTGTGGTGGCGTTGATATTGTTGCAAATGCAACCGAGGGCGCAACACAAAGCGTAGATGTTAGCAAATTAATCACAACACCAAACGCTTACAGCTTTACAATAAGCGCAAGCAGTGATGAAGTGGGTGTTAACACATCTAAAGTTGCAACATTTAAATATGATTATATTGTCAAGTTGGGTGCGCCAGTAATTAGCGCAGTTAGCGAGGCAAGCAACTATGTTATTAGTTGGACAGCTGTTGAAAATGCAGAAAAATATAAAGTATTTATTAACGGAATAAAAGAATACGAAAAAATTACCACTTTAACTTTTTCAATTTCAAAGACAGAGCTAGAGGCTGGCAAAAAGATAACTGTAAAAGCTGTTTCTTCAAATAAGTTTTATGCAGTTTCTGATGTTTCTAACGAGTTAATTTACCAAATCGCTTAATAAAGCGTTACAAAAAAGCAATAAATTGGATAACCTCAAAAGATTATCCAATTTTTTTGTTTATTTGGTTAAAATGCTTAACAAAACCTAATTTTTTGATATAATATATAAATATAGCGCATTAACAAATATGCGCAAACAAAAGTACGCAAACAGAAGTACGCAATAAAAGTACGCAATGAATATACGCAAATACAATTACATTAAAGTGGACTTGCGCTGATATGGCTCAGTTGGTAGAGCGAATCATTCGTAATGATTAGGTCGACAGTTCGATTCTGTCTATCAGCTCCAAAAATTCAACGCTGTAACAAATTACAGCGTTGTTTTTAAAAAATAACTTATTACAACATAAAAAGTTGTGCAAAAGTGGCTAAAAAAATAACTTACGATAAAAAAAGTTGCTAAAAAATAAACAGCGTAAAAACATTGTAAGTTAAAATGTTTTTGGGGAACAAAAAAACTTATGGCAATAAATTGTAATTAATGTGTTTTTGGGGAACAAAAAAAGTTGTAAAAAGCTAAAAGAAAAATAAAACAACATAAAAAGCGTAAATAAATTTTTATGACAACAATTGCATTAATTGGTTAAAAGTGTTAAAATGTGAGTATAAATGTTTTATTTGGGCATAAATTGTTAATAGGCATATTTAGGAGTAGTAGATGGAGTGGTGGAAAGCGTTAATTTTAGGCTTAGTGCAAGGTTTTACAGAGTTTTTGCCTGTTTCAAGCAGTGGGCATTTGGTTTTGTTTCAAGCGTGGCTTAATGTTGAAAGCGAAAGCATTTTGTTTTTTGATGTGATGTTGCACGTTGCAACGTTGGTTGCAGTTTGCATTGTATTGTACAAAGAAATTTGGGCTTTATTAAAAAAGCCACTTTCTAAACCAGTTTTATTTTTAATTATAGCTACTATCCCAGCGGGCATTGTTGGCATTACATTGGAAGATGTTGTGGGCGGTTTTTTTGAAGGCACTAAATATTTGTGGATATTTTTTCTATTATCCGCAGCGGTGTTGTTATTGTCAGATATTATGAGCAAAAAGTATGCGCAAAAAGAGATTGTAGGTGCAAACGGCGCAAATAAACAGTCGGAGCAAGAGGCAAATTTGCAACAGCAAATTAATGCGCCACTATTTAGCTCGTTAAATTATGGCAATGTTGTTGCAATGGGTTTAGCGCAAGCGTGCGCAATTTTCCCGGGGCTTACTCGCAGTGGCTCGACTATTGCCGCAGGCGTCATTGCAAAAGGCGACCGAAAGGATGTTGCAAAATTTTCATTTTTAATGAGTATCCCAATTATTTTGGCATCAGCGCTTTTGCAAGGCATTAAGTTGGGCGTTAACAAAACCCCAATAGATGTGGGCGCAGGTAGCATTATTATTGGTATGATAGCAGCAACTGTTAGCGGTTATTTTGCAGTAAAATGGATGTTAAAACTTGTGCAAAAATGCAAGCTAAAATGGTTTAGTTTGTATTTGGTAATTATTGCAATTGTTGTTTTTATCAATAATTTTGTAAAAATTTGGTAATTAACAAAAAACAGCTTGATAATTTGCAAAAAAATGCGTTTATTTGTGTTTATTTGTTTTAAAGTAATAAAATATCAAAATATTTAACTAATATCAAAATAGATATTGAAAAATTGGCGATATAATGTTAAAATGAATATAGGCGTATATAGGAATAGTAAATACAGATATTATACTTTAAGGAATATTAAAATAATTAACATAAAAATAATTAACATAATAATATTAATTTAAGCGCAAAAAATAATCACAATAAATACAAATATTATGTATAATGAATATATCCGCAGTGAGTATAGATATAATGAATATTAAAATTCAATAGTGGCATAAAATTAAATTTAATTAATAAAGACAAAACAAAAAAAATTAAGGTAGGGAGAGTATGAAGAAAAAACTAATAGTAATTACACAAATAGTTTGCATTTGTTTTTTATCGCTTGCGTTTACAGGCTGTACGGGCGCTTCTGCTCCTAAAAATATTAAGGCAACCCTAGACACGATGAATGTTGTTTTTGAGGACAATTTTGACGGCACATTTATCAGCAGTAAAAATTGGAACACCGAAACCAGAGCAAGAAGGGGCGGATATTGGTCTTATGACCAATGCACCGTTAAAGATGGAAATTTAGTTATACGCACCGAATACAAAGAAAACGGCAGTTCTGGCGCAGGGTACTATACGGGCTCGTTAAACACATCAAAAAAGGTGGAATTAACTTACGGCTATTACGAAATAAGATGTAAAGCACCAGCCGCCGAGGGTTTGTGGGCAAGCTTTTTGTTGGATAGCAAAAATATGGTTGGCGATACGGAAGTTGGTGGCAAAAATGGCGCAGAAATTGACATTTTTGAAGCTCCTTATTATTACGAATTGGATAACAGAAACAAGGTGTTACACTCTGTTCACGTTGATGGTTATGGCGAATTGCACAAATTTAAATCTTCTCCAAACAAATCTGTTAACAATTTATTTAGCGAATTTCACACTTTTGGCGTGCTTTGGACAAAAGAATATTACGCATTTTATATTGATGGCGTTTTAAGTTGGAAAACCGATTTTGGCGAGGGCATATGCGCAACACCAGAGTTTTTGAGGCTTTCAGTTGAGGTTGCAGGCACGCTTGACAAAAACAACAAACCAAACTTTGAAAATCCAAATAACGCAGTTTGTTGGGCAGGCGATATCCGCAACAATAAAGGTGGCGAAATCCCCGTTGATTTTTTGGTTGATTATATCAAAGTGTACCAAAGCGATAATATGTAACAAAAATTTGCAAGATAAAAAATTAAAGCAAAAATTTGCAAGTCTAAAAAATTAAGGCAAAAATTTATAAAAAAGTATATTAAAAAGGAGCGATTATTGTATAATCGTTCCTTTTGTTTGTTTTATTAAAATCATATCAAACTTGCTGTTGTATATCAAACTTACTGTTGTGTAAAAACTTACTGTTGTGTAAAAAGCTTTATTCGTTTAGCATATGAAAATTCTTTTTGTTAGATTTGTAAAGCCTTTTAAATACTGCAAAGTTTTTGTCGTAAACCGCCTTGTTTTTTTTATTTGGCTTGTAAACGGCTGTAACAGGGATAAATTGTTTAATATGTTCTAGCCCGGGGATAATGTTTAACCCAACGCCAATAATTGCCGCAGCGCCCACAGCGCCTACATTTTGAGGCTCATCAATGGTTTCTATTTCTCTGCCAATAATATCGGCAAGCATTTGACAAGTGGTAGGATTTAATGCGCCACCGCCAACAAAACGAATTTTTTCGCTAACCTTAACTTTAGCTTCCTCCGCTTCAAGCATCCAACGCTGATGAAAACAAATGCCCTCCAAAACAGCCTTAATAAGTTCAGTTTTGCCAGTTTCTAGGCTAATATTAAAAAACATACCTGTTGCAAGAGGGTCCTCAAACGGACATCTGTTGCCGTGTAGCCAAGGCGTAAAGATAACACCGCCACTTCCCGCAGGAATTTGTTGAATAATACTGCTTAAATATTGGTAAAGATTAATAAATTCTGTTTCAAAACTTTCAGCAACGGTTTGTTTTTGAAGATAAACACCAATTTCATCTTCAGCCAAGTGATGTTTAACCCACTCAAAACATTTGCCCGAAGTTTCCATTTCGGCAAAATAATTGTACTTGCCAGTTTGTGCGCCCTGAATTGCCGCAACCATAGTTTTAATATCTACGGTAGGTTTTTCAATAATTGTGCTAACCCAACCAGAAGTGCCAGAATAGATGTGAGTATCGCCCACCTCAATACAGCCAGCGCCCACGCCAATTAATGAGGCATCGCCACCGCCACCAAACACCGCAACGCCCTCTGCAAGCCCCAATTCTTTTGCGGATTTTGCAGTTAAGCCACCAACTTTATCGGTTGATTTAATAATTTTTGCCAAGTGCTCTGGGTTAACCTTTAGCATTTTGCAAACAGGCTTGCTCCAAGTCTTTTTCTTTTTATCCAATAACAAAGTGGCAAAAGCAGAATCCTCAGTCATAACAAATTCGCCCGTGCATTTTGCAATTAAATATTCTTTAACATCAAGCCATTTGTACGCTTTTTTAAAAATTTCGGGTTCGTTATTTTCTACCCACTTATATTTCCAAACCGGGTCTTTAACGCTAATTGGCGCAACACCAGTGTGATACAACGCCTTCAAAACTTTAAAAATATTACCGCCTGCAATTTGAAGACCGTGCGCAATGCCATTTTTTATTTCTTGCTTGCCACGTTGATCCATATAACTCATAGGTCGGCGAACAGGGTTGCAATTTTTATCAACAAGCACCATACCTTGCATTTGTGAACAAAAGGAAATGCCAGCAATTTGCGAAGGCTTTATTGTGGTTTTTTGCATAATCTCTTTTGTAGAGTTGCACATTGCTTCCCACCATTCATTTGCATCTTGCTCTGCGCCACCGTTTTCAACCACATACAATTTGTAGCCTTGCATAGCGGACTCTAGCAAAGTAATTTTTTCTTCTATTTCTACCAAACAAGTTTTAACGCCTGTTGTGCCAACATCGTAGGTTAGTACATATGTTTTCATAAAAAAATCCCTCCAACACTCAATGGTATAATTATAACATATTTATTGCGATTGTAAAGAAAAAAAATTTAAAATGCTAGCTATTTGCAATTAAAAGTTAGCAATCTGCAATTAAAAGTTGGCAATCCTAAATATTACAATTGCAAGTAAAAAGTGTTTTTCTTTTATGCTTTTATGGTTTTAACTTGCGTAAAATTGCCATCAATTTTAATTTTGCAAGTTGTTTTTGTTTTATGGTAAATTTTGTAAGTAGCAATCTTGCCGTTTTGCCAACTAATATCCACAGTAAAACCGCCACGAGCGCACAAACCACAAACACTGCCATTTTGCCATTGTTTTGGTAGGGCAGGCAAAAGTTCCAAATAATCGCCATTGCTAAACAACAACATTTCCGCAACGCCAGCAGTGTAGCCACAGTTGCCGTCCATTTGATAAGGTGGGTGCAAATCCCAAAGGTTGGTTGCAATATTTTTTGAAAGTAGGTTGTTAATTAAGGCATAAGCCTCATCGCCATTTTTAAGGCGTGCCCACATATTAATTTTATTTGCCTTGCCCCAGCCCGAAATATTCATAGCAAAACCACTCAAACCTCTGTCTAGCAAGCTAACTTTTGCTGCCTCAAGCAGTTCAGGCGTTTGCTCATTAATGTTCAAATAAGGGTAAAGCGCAAGCAAGTGTGATGCGTGCCTATGCTTGTATTGGCAACCGTGCGTTGCGTAAGATGCTTGGCGAGTAGCTTCGTTTGTATAAAAGGAATCTTCCTCATACCATTCTTTAATTTGTTTCCATTTGCCAACGGCAAGAGGGTTTAATTTTGCCTTAATTTGCTCTAATTGTTGCAAAAATTCAATGTCATCGCCCACAATTTTGCCAGCCTTTATCGTGTCGCTAAACAGCGCAAAAATAATTTCTTGCTCAAATGTATTGCCAATACTAATTGGACCATGCTCAGGCGAGTAAGAAGGCGATGAAACGTATCTATCCTGACTTTTATCATAAATCAAATTTTGTAGCCAAAATTTTGCATTTTCCTTCATCATTGGGTAGATGTTTTGTTTTAAATAATCCACATCTTCGGTAAAAGCAAAATAATCAAAACAATTTTGCATCATCCAACTGCTAGATGCAGGCGACCACCCCCAATCAAAGCTCCAGCCCGGACAAGTCCAACCAAAAGGCGTGTTTTGCACGTGGCAAACCCAACCATTTTGTGGGTTTTCTTTTGTGGATACAATGTTGTGATACTCCTGCGCCGTAACACGCCCCGGGGCGCGCAAACTGTTCATATAATCTATCATAGGAAGCGCACATTCAGCCAAATTTGTGTTAAAAACGTGCCAATAACACATTTGCAAATTGACATTAAGATGATAATCGCAACTCCAAGCGGGGTTGTTTTTGTCGTTCCAAATGCCTTGCAAGTTGGCAGGCAAATCGTTTTGTCTTGAACTAGAAATAATTAAGTATCTGCCATAATTAAACAGCATTTCTTCTAAGTATTTTTTTTGCTCGGCGTCCAAAGCTTGTCTTTTATATTTTTTTAACAAAACATTTGTGGCAAAAACTTTTTTAGGGTTTGCAATGTGCAAACTTACTCGATTGTACAAATTTGTATAATCGGCAATGTGCTCCGCTTTTAATTTTTCGTAACCTAGCGCAATTGCCGTGGCCAGCCTTTTTTCGATTGCGGCAATTGGGCTTTCGCCACGATAAGTTGGGTAATTATTTTTGTAATTAGTGCCTGCTGTAAAATAAAGTTCGGCAAAACTTGCGCCACTAATAAAAAGCGAACCATTTTTCGCTTGTATTGCGCCATCGGTTTTTACAACAATTTTTGCAAAATATTGCAAGCCATTGTCGGCAATAACGCCACTTGCTGTAATAAAATTATCCTCAGCTAAAACGCTTGCGCCCTCTTGGGCAATATCAAAGGTAAAGCTAAAATCAAGGTTTTTTTTGCTAGCGGTAATTTTGTTTACAACCACATTTGACGGATTATTTGCAAAATATTCTCGCAAGTAATTTGTTTGTTTGCAACAATATTCAACAGAGGCAACAGCCGTATCCAAATTTAAACTTCTTTTGTAATTTTTTACCACACGGTGGTTAAAGTTAAATTTTATGTAGCCAAAATTTTGATAAGCGCCATAACCGCTATCCTCAGCGCCACACAACTCATCTTTTAACTTAGAAACTTTTGCCGTTTCATTGTTTTGCAATGCAAGTTGGATATCTTTTAAAGCGTTAAATTTGCCTTTAAGATTGCCACCATAGTAGTTAGGGCGAGAGGGCGCAGGGCCACCAGTCCAAAGTGTTTTTTCGTTAAACTGTAAAACTTCGTTGTTTGGCAAGCCAAAAATACAAACGCCCAAATGGCCATTTCCAATTGGCAAAGATTTTGACTCCCAATTGGAGTGATTAAATTTTGCAGGGTTATTGTAATATAACATAATTTCTCCTTAACATTAAGAATATAATTAGTATAACACAAAAATTTAAAATTGACAAAATAAAAAAAATGTATTAAGATATAAATAGCGTTAGTTTACGCTGCATAAATTAAAGTGTAAAGCAACGTTAATAAACGCAATGGAGGATATGGTATGAGTATAGTACAAATTTTAATTTTAATAGTTGGTATTGCAATAGTTGTCGTTGGCATAGTTGGCGCAGTTGT
Source organism: Clostridia bacterium (assembly GCA_036653655.1). Lineage (GTDB taxonomy): Bacteria > Bacillota > Clostridia > Christensenellales > UBA3700 > JAVVTM01. The sequence continues at coordinate 16,020 of JAVVTM010000006.1, forward strand.
ATATGCAATGGTGCATATAAGGTACTTTAGCTATAATAGGAAAAAGGTTGAAAGCAAAAAAACCGGCGCAGAGGTTGCGCGAGAAATGCTTGATAAGCACGGTTTGACAAGTTGCGAAGTTAAAACGCCAAACTTTTTTAGAATGATAGCTTTTGGTAACAGCTATTCGCACCGCAAAAAAACGGTTTATTTGCGCAAAGGCATCTACAACCGAAACACAATTACTGCCGTTGCAATGGCTTGTCAAAAGGCTGGTTTAGCCATTGAGGACAGTGAGGACGGCGCAAAATTTGTTAAAAGACAACGTTACGCAATAATGTCTATTGTTGGGCCCCAATCTGTAATTCCGCTTTTGGTTATCGGCGTTGTGCTAGATTTAATAGTTGCATTTAGCACGCCAATATTTACATTAATTGCTTTGGTTTTTGCGTTAATTCTCTTTCTTTCTTCGTTAGCTTTTACTTGGATACAAATTCCTATCGAAAAGCGTGGCGTAGAAATTGCCACAGAAATGATACAAAAATACAATTTAGTTTCTGATGAAGAATTTGAAAAGATTAAAAAGTTGTACAAAGTGTACATATTAGATTTTGTGCTTGCTTTCATAATGGAAATTTTGCAAGTAATAAAAGTTATTTTACAGTTTATTTTAAAGTTTGCAAATGCTGATGAAAACTAATTCAAACAAAGCGACAGCAAAAAATTAATTGTAAAAAGCGACAGTAAAAATTAAATTAGGATTGGATTTTTAAAATTCAGTCCTTTTTTTGTGGTAACTTGCTAAAAATTGGATACAATAGAGGATAGATGTTGCCTAAACTTTTGCGTTAGAGTTAAAAGTATTTGCAAAATTAAAACAAAACTCTTGCGTTAGAGTTAAAAATATTTGAAAAAATTGACCGTGTTTTAAATAAAAAAATATGTTAAAAAAACAAAATACTTGCAAAAAAATAAAAAAAACTTTTGCGTTAGGGTTAAAAGTATTTGCAAAAAAATTAATAATATGTTAAATAATAAAAAAGTGTGCTTTTTTTGCTACCATAGAATAATAATTTGTGGTAATATTTATAATAAAGGTGAATGATGATAAAAGAATTAAAAAAGTGTATTGGCGAATATAAGCTTCCTAGCATTCTTGCTTCAGTTTTTGTTGTGGGCGAGGTTGTGCTAGAAGTTTTAATTCCGCTACTTATGGCAAAAATAATTGATAACGGCATAAAAGTTGGCAACATAAGTTATATTGTGGGCATTGGTTGCGCAATGATTGTTATGGCGTTTTTTTCCTTGGTGTGCGGGGCGCTTTCGGGCAAGTTTGCGGCAACGGCAAGTATGGGTTTTGCAAAAAATTTAAGAAAGAATATGTACAAAAATATTCAATCTTTTTCCTTTGCAAACATTGATAAATTTACAACTTCCTCATTGATAACAAGGCTTACAACCGATGCAAACTATGCGGCAAATGCCTATCAAATGACAATAAGAGGGTTGTTTAGAGCGCCCGTTATGTTTGTGTTTTCCCTTGTAATGAGTTTTGTGTTAAACGCAAAATTGGCGTTGGTGTTTTTAACAATCATACCAATTTTAGTGGTGGTAATTTTCATTTTATTGCGTGTTGCATATCCATTATTTATGAAAATGTTTACAAAATACGACAAACTTAACGAGGTTGTGCAAGAAAACTTAATTGGCATAAGGGTTGTAAAATCTTATGTTAGGGAAGAACACGAAATAAACAAATTTGAAGACGCCTCAGAAGACTTGTTGCGTTACAGCAAAAAAGCCGAAAAAGTTATGGTTGTGGCAATGCCTCTTGCAAATTTTGCGCTTTACGCTTGTTTGCTTGCGGTTTATTTTGTTGGCGGAAAACAAATCATTACAGGTGGAATGACAGAGGGCAGTTTTACAAGTTTTATTTCGTACGTAATGCAAATTTTAATGAGCTTGATTATGATTTCTATGATTTTTGTAAATTTGGTTATCGCAAGAAGTTCATTACAACGTATCACCGAAGTGCTAAAGGAAACTAGCGATATTAAAAACCCAGAAAGTCCAATTGCTGAGGTTAAAAATGGCGATATAGAATTTAAAAATGTCAGCTTTGGATATGGAAAAGATAAAAATATTTTAGAAAACATCAATTTGTTCATCAATTCTGGCAACACAATTGGCGTTATTGGTGGCACTGGTTCATCAAAATCTTCGTTGGTACAGCTTATCCCAAGGCTATATGACGCGCGAGAAGGCGAGGTTTTGCTTGCAGGCAATAATGTCAAAAGCTATGATTTAACGGTTTTGCGTGATAACGTGGCGATGGTGTTGCAAAACAATGTTTTGTTCAAAGGCACTGTTGAGGAAAACTTGCGTTGGGGAAACAAAGAAGCCACTCAAGAGGAATTGGAAAACGCTTGCAAAAAAGCGCAAGCGCACGATTTTATTTTGGGGTTAGAAAACGGCTACCAAACGCAAATAGATCAAGGCGGAGTTAACGTTTCGGGCGGTCAAAAACAGAGGTTGTGCATTGCAAGGGCGCTATTAAAAAACCCTAAGGTTATTATTTTGGACGATTCTACAAGCGCTGTTGATACAAAAACCGAAGCAAAAATAAAAAGCGCTTTTAACAACGAAATGAAAGATATTACAAAAATTATTATTGCGCAGAGGATTTCTTCTGTAAAACAATGCGATAAAATTATTGTGCTTGATAAAGGCAATTTGGTCGCCTATGACACGCACGAAAATTTGATAAAAAATTGTCAAATTTATCAAGAAGTGTTTAACTCTCAACAAAAAGGAGGTATCAAATGAAAAAGCCTCAAATTGAAAAATCTACAATAGAAAACGCAAGCGAAAGCAATGCGCAAGTGGAAAATGCTAAAACCGAACAAAATCAAAGTGTTGATTTGGCAAAAAACAGCACTAACGCAAGCGAAAGCAATGCAAACGGCGCAAGCGAAAGCAATGCAAACGGCGCAAGCGATAGCAAAGCGGACAGCGCAAGCGACAAAAAAGGCAACGACGCCAAACGGGCAAATGTTTTGTTAAAGGCAAACAACCCTGCAAAAACGCTTAAAACAATTTTTAGATATATGTTGCACGGCTACAAACTTCAGTTTTGTTTGGTGGTTGTTTCTATCATAGTTTCCGCATTGACAAGCGTTGCAAGCGCAATGTTTTTGCGCCCACTAATTGATGATTATATAGTGCCATATATTGGGGTTTCAAACCCAGATCTAAGCGGATTTATCAGCGCAATTATAACAATTGGCGGAGTGTATGTTGTGGGCGTTTTGGCAAACTTTTTGTACAACCGATTGATGTTAAATATTTCTAATGGTTCGCTAAAAACCGTGCGTGATCATTTGTTTACGCATATGCAAACCTTGCCAATAAAGTACTATGACAACACAACACACGGCAATTTGATGAGCAGATTTACCACCGATACCGACACTCTGCACGATTTAATTGCAACGGCAATACCACAATCGATAGCAAGCGTGGTAACCGTAGTGGGAGTGCTTGCGGCAATGTTTTACACCAATTGGCTATTGACTCTTGTTGTGCTTGTTGTAATGGTGTTTATGGTTTATATTTTAAAATTTATTGCAAAACACAGTTCTAGCAATTTTATAAAACAGCAACGCTCAGTTGGCGCATTAAATGGTTATGTTGAAGAAATGATTGGCGGTCAAAAGGTGGTTAAAGTGTTTAATCACGAAGATGAGGCAGAGGAAAATTTTGACAAAATAAATGATGAATTGTGCAAAAATTCTAGCAAAGCAAATGGCTATGCAAATATTCTAATGCCAATTATGAACAACATTAGCTTTTTGCACTATGTAGTAACCGCAATAATTGGCGGTGTGCTAATTACCAAAGGCTTTACGGGCTTAACAATTGGCGGATTAATTGCATTTTTAACATTAACACGCAGTTTCTCTCGACCATTAACGGAGTTGTCGCAATTGTCTAACGCTATAATTATGGCGATTGCCGGCGCAGAACGAATTTTTGAAGTTACCGAAGCCCCTAGCGAGGAAAATAATGGCAAAATAACCCTTGTTTCTATTGATGACAAAGGCAACGAAACCACAGCGCACACAGGCAAGTGGGCTTGGAAAAAGCAAACGGAAAAGGGAGTTGAATACACAGAGCTTAAAGGCGAAGTTGTGTTTAAAGATGTTACTTTTGGCTACACTGCCGAAAAAAATGTTTTAGAAAAAATTAACATCTATGCGGAAGACGGCTACAAGATTGCTTTTGTAGGTTCAACGGGCGCAGGCAAAACCACAATAACCAACCTTATTAACAGGTTTTACGATATTAATAGTGGCGAAATTTTGTATGATGGCATTAATATTATGGATATTGATAAAAATTCATTAAGAAGGTCGTTAGGGTTTGTATTGCAAGATACGCACTTGTTTACGGGTTCGATAATGGACAACATCAGATATGGCAATTTGGTGGCTACCGATGAACAAGTTATCGCCTCTGCAAAATTGGCGGGCGCAAATAGCTTTATTGAAAAATTGGAAAAGGGTTACCAAACCGAAATAAAAGGCGATGGCGACAATCTATCGCAAGGACAACGCCAATTGCTTGCTATTGCAAGGGCTGCGGTGGCAGATTCTCCAGTGTTGGTGCTTGATGAGGCAACCTCAAGCATAGATACCCGAACAGAAAGCATTATCGAAGAAGGTATGGACAAATTGATGAAGGGAAGGACTGTATTTATTATTGCGCACAGGCTTTCAACCGTTCACAATGCGCACGAAATTATGGTGCTTGAGTATGGCAAAATTGTTGAAAGAGGAAACCACGAGGCGTTGATGAAACAAAAAGGGAAGTATTATCAACTTTACGAAGGAAAATTTGAATTGAACTAAAACGAATACAAACTAAAGCGTAAGCATAAAATTAAAATATAGGTGGTTAAAAATAGCCACCTTTTTTTATTGAAAATTAGTATGATAATAATTATTACAAGCCAAAATTATTGTGCGCAAAATTAGTGGGCGCAAAAGAAATAAAATAGTTGTAGTAAATTTTAAATTATGATATAATTATATTAATAATTTGGAATGAGGAAGTTTGTATGATTAAATTAACTAACGTAAACAAAATTTATGGCAAAGGCGATTCTCAAGTGCATGCATTGAAGGACGTTAATTTAGAATTAC